>JAQGHQ010000542.1 GCA_028288765.1 Gemmataceae bacterium
CCCGCCGCGGCCCCCGGCCCCGCCCCGCGAGCAAATCTGCGGCGGGTCGTCCGACCCGGAGTTCCGCGACCCCGCCCCGGCCGGCGGCTTCCTGGTCGGGCTCGACGTCGGGTTCCACACCTTCGTCAACTACGACACCGTCTGCACCGTCCGGCCGATCTTCGGGGTCGGGGACCAGTACACATCCGGCCAGCTCCACGGGACGGACACCCGGCGGGTGACCCGCGTCCTGGCGAAGCCGGGGTACGCGGTCGGGGGGCTGAGCGTGAAGGCCGGGCTCGGGCTGGACGGGTTCTTCGTGACCTTCATGAAGGTGGTCGGGGACCGGCTCGACCCGACCGACTCGTACACCAGCGAGTGGCTCGGTGGGCCCGGTGGGAACGGCCCGACGAAACTCGGCGGCGACGGCACCCCGGTGGTCGGGATCATCGGGAAGAAGACCAAGACCGACCTGACCGGCATCGGCCTGATGTTCGGGACCCAGGCCGGGCGGTAACCGCCCCCGGAACTCCTCCGCCTTCACTTCGCCACCAAATCGGACATCTCCCACAGCTGGACGCCGGGCGTGGTCCGGAGGCCGGCGGCGAGCGTCCGCCCGTCCACGGAGTATGCGAGCGCCCGGACCGCCGGGGTCTTGACCCAGCCCCGCTCCCGGCCGGACGCGACGTCGTACAGCCGGACACTCCCCTCCTCCCCCACCACGAGCGTCTTCCCATCCGGGGAGAAGGCCATTGCCCCGACCGGGATCGGCCCCCGCTGATCGGCCCGCCACCGCAGCCGTTGCTTCACGGCTCCCGTCCTCGCGTCGTATAGCGCCAGCCGGGATGTCCCGTCGTAGAGCGCGAGGAGCTCGCCGTCGGCCGACAGGCCGAGACAGGCGGCGTCGGTCACCTTGCCCACGGTGGAGCGCGGGCCGGAGGAAGAGGATACGGTCACCTTGCTCCCGTCGTTCGCGGCCAGCATCGACCCGTCGGCACTCACGGCGAACGGCGGGTTGAGTTGCGTGTGGACCTTCCCGATCTCCTCGACCTTCGACCGGTCTCCCGACAACTCCCGCCGGTAGAGCGTCCCGCCCCGGGCTTCAAGGAGCTGACCGTCCCCGGCGAATGCGACGGCGGTCACCTTCCCGGCGGGGGCGGAGAGCGTGGCGAGCCTGGCCTTCGTCGCGACGTCCCACAAGGTCACGTCGTCCGCGTGAATGCTGGCGGCCGCGACGGTCTTCCCGTCGGGCGAGACGGCGGCCCGCAGGCCCCACCCGTCGCGCCCGCCGGCCTTCGGCGGGTCGGGGACCAGGGTGGCCCGGACCTCGGGCTTGTCCGGGTCCCACACCCGCGCGGCCCCATCGCCGCTCGCGGTCACCAGCACCCGGCCGGTCCGGGACCAGTCCACGCCGAGTGTGTCCCGGGGGCGGGCGCCGCCGCGGTGGTCCCACGACGGGCGGCCCCCAGGGACGGGGAGCTGGCGGGGCTGGAGCGGGTGCGGGGCCTGCGGTTCGCCGTTGATCAGGAGCGGGCCGTCGAGGTTCCAGCGGACCAGGTCGCCAGGCTTCGGACCGGGGAACCCGATCCCGTTGACCGTGATCACCCCGTCCTCGTAGTCGAGAAGGTCGCCCCCGCGGGTGAACGCGACCGACTCGTCGGCCGAAACGGCGGTGTACTCCCCGGGCCGGTGTTCGACCTCGAACCGGACCCCGGCGACGGTGTGGGTGGCCAGCTCGGGCGGGGCCGCGACCGGATCGGGCGGGTGCGGGCCGAACGTCCGGTACGCCCAGGCCCCGACCGCGGCCAGCACGAGGAGGGCGGGGACCAGGACGACGAGCTGGGTGAGGGCACGGGGCATCGGCGGACTCCCGGGACGGGTCACACGGCTAGAATACCGCGCGGCGACAGATCCCTCCCGCGGGCGGTACCCATGTTCCCGGTGATGCTGGACCTGACGGGTCGGGTCGTGGTAGTCGTCGGCGGCGGGCCGGTCGGCCGGCGGAAGGCCCGCGCGGCGGGGGCGGCCGGGGCGGTGGTGCGGGTCGTCGACCCGCGGCCGGCGGAGGGCCTTCCGGGCGTCGTGTGGGTGGTGGACCCGTACACCCCCGACCACCTCGCCGGGGCGGCCCTGGTGTTCGCGTGTGCCTCGCCGGAGGTGAACGCCCGGGTGGTCGCCGACGCGAAGACCCGCGGGGTGTGGGTGAACTCCGCGTCCGACCCCGACCAGGGCGATTGTTTCCTGCCGGCGGTGGTCCGGCAGGGCGGGTTGACGCTGGCGGTGAGTACCGGCGGCGCATCCCCCGCGCTTGCCCGCCGCGTCCGGGAGCAGCTGGGGGCCGGGTTCGACGCCGCGTTCGCGGGGTGGGTCCAGTTACTCAACGAGATCCGGCCCGAGGTGTTGGCGGCGGTGGCCGACCCGGAGAAGCGGCGGGCCCTGCTCGACGCCCTGGCCGACTGGCCGTGGCTGGACCGGCTGCGGGCCGAAGGGCCCGACGCGGTGCGGGCGGCGATGCGGGAAGAGGTGCGGCGGGCGGCCATCTCGTAGGGCCGGCTGTGCCGGCCGCGGGACGTTGCCACTTCAACTCCGGCCCTCTTGGTGACCTTCGCGTGATCTTTGTGCCTTTGTGGTTCACTCCGGGGACGGGCCTGGACCAGTCGGGCGCTTCCCGTCGAGTATAATGGACCCACCGGTCCCCCCCACCGCCCGCCGCCCGAGGCCCGCCGCGCGATGACGGTTTCCCCGCTCCAGGGCATCACCCACGCCTGCTTCGGGCTGAGCTACCTGCTCGCGTTCGCGCTCGAGCTCGCCCGGCTGTTCTGGCCCCGGACCGGATGGCGGGTCGCCGCCCTCGGACTCGGCCTCGCCGGGGTGTTCGCCCACACCTTGTACATCTATTTCCACCACCCCAGCCCCGCCACCCCGTACGGGTCGCTCCTCCTCCTCGCCTGGGTCCTCGCCCTGTTCTACCTGTACGGCACCACAGTCCGCTACGCCCGGCAGGCGTGGGCCGTGTTCGTGCTGCCGGTGGTCATCGGGCTCGTCGGGCTGTCGCTCGCCTTCGCCGCCACCGCCGACGCCCCCCCCCTCGACGTGCCCGCGTGGCTGACCGGCGAGCACTTCTGGGGGACCGTCCACGGGGCGCTCATCCTGCTCGCCTCGGTCGGGGTGAGCGTCGGGTTCCTGGCGAGCGTCATGTACCTGGTCCAGGCCCGGCGGGTGCGGAACAAGGTGAACCCGGCCCGGGTCGTCCCGCTGCTCAGCCTCGAACGGCTGGAGACCATGAACCGCCGGGCGGTGAACGTCGCGTTCCCGCTCCTCACCGCCGGGCTCCTGGTCGGGTCGCTGCTCCTGAAGACCGAGCACGGGGCGCCCGAGACGTGGCTGTCGGTGAAGGTGCTGAGCACGGCCGGGCTGTGGGTCGTGTTCCTGGTGCTGCTCTACCTCCGGTACGCGACGAACGTCCCCGGCCGGCGGCTGGCGGTCCTGTCGATCGTGGCGTTCGGGCTCCTCCTCGTCGCCCTCGCCGCCGCGCACCCGTTCGTCGTGGGGGAGGCCCGATGAACCTCCGCGCGATCGGGTGCAACGTCGAGTCCGCGGCGGTCGAGCTGCGGGAAAAGCTCGTGTTCGACGAGCCCAAGCTCCGCCGCGCCCTCGCCGAGCTGACCGCCCGGTACGGGGCCGAGGCGGTCGTCCTCGGGACGTGCAACCGGGTCGAGCTGTACCTCGCCCGCCCGGAGGACGGGTCCCCGGTCCACGCCCCGCTCGTGGCCGAGTTCCTGGGCGAGGTCCACGGGGTGCCGGCCGACCTCATCGTCCTGCACCTGTACGAGCTCGCCGACGCCGCGGCGGTCCGGCACGTGTTCCGGGTGGCGGCGGGGCTGGACAGCGTGGTGGTCGGGGAGGACCAGATCGCCGGGCAGGTGAAGGAGGCGTTCGACACCGCCCGGACGTGCGGGGCGACCGGCCCGCTGCTCAACGCGCTCTTCCCGGCCGCCCTGCGGGTGTCGAAGCGGGTGCGGACCGAGACCGGGATCGCCCGCGGGCAGGTGTCGGTGGCGAGCGCGGCGGTCCGGTTCGTCCGCGAGGTGTTCGACCACTTCGCCGACAAGACGGTGCTCGTGATCGGGGTCGGGGAGATGGGGCAATTGACCCTGGTCCACCTGAAGGAGCTGAACCCGGCCGGGATCCTGGTGACCAACCGGAGCCCCGAGCGGGCCGCGACGGCGGCGGCCGAGTACGGCGGGCAGGCGGTCCCGTGGGACCAGCTCGACGACGCCCTGGTGCGGGCCGACATCGTACTGAGCACGACCGGGGCCCCGGAGCTGATCATGCCCCGGCGGCGGTTCGAGGAAAAGGTACTGTCGAAGCGGGGCCGGCGCAAGCTGGTGATCTTTGACCTGGCGATGCCCCGGGATTTCGACCCCCGCATCCACGACGGCGACCCGGTCAGCCTGTTCAACGTGGACGACCTGACCGCCGTCCGGGACCAGCAGCTGGCCGAGCGGCGGCGGCACGTCGGGCCGGCCGAGGCGATCGTCGAGACCGAGGTGGGGAAGTTCGTGCAGGACTGGAACCGGCGGAAGGACGGGCCGGTGATCGGCCAGCTGACGGCCGAGGCCGACCGCATCCGGGAGGCGGTGCTCGGGCCGCTCCTGGAGAAGCTGAACGGCGCGCAGACCGCCGCCGAACGGGCACGACTCGTCGAGGGCGGGTTGCGGCTATTGCAGAACAAGCTGTTGCACGGCCCGATCGCGGCCCTCCGGGACGCGGCCGGGCAGGCCCACCACGGGAGCCTGCGGGACGCGCTGCGGAAGCTGTTCGGGCTGCAAGGGTGAGCCGCGGGGAAAACCCCGGACCGCCCCCGGCGGGGTGATTCCCCCGGCCGGGGTTCCGGGGTATGCTGAGCACCTTCTATCTCCACATTCGGGGTAGCCCTTTCAGGATCGTCGCCCATGTACAACCAGTTGATGAAGGTGTCGAAGGGGTTCAGGCTCGTCTACATCGGGATGCTCCTGATGATCCTGGGCGTCGTCGGCGGGATTATCGGGATGTGCGTGGCCGGCGGGGCCCTGGCGGCGGTCGCGAACCAGGGGGGCGGGCGGGGAGTCGGCGGGGCCGTGGGCCTTGTCGCGGTCATCGCCGGCGGGATGCTCCTCCTCATACTGGCCGGGTCGATCACCGGGCTGATCGGTCGGTTCTTCTGCCTGGCGGTTCCGGAGAGAGCCGGGGCGGCCAAGCCGATCATCGTGATCTCGGTCGTCATGGAACTTGTCGCGCTGGGCCTCGGAATCCTTAACAGCGCGTCCGATTTCGCCGGTCTCGTCATCCCGCCCGGCGCCAAACTCGGGCTCCAGGGGGGCAACGTGATCCTCTCCCTGGCCTCAGCCGTCCTGTTCCTCCTCTTCACCAAAACGGTCGCCCGATTCGTCCGCCGACGGGATCTGGCCGACAAGGCGATGTCGGTCCTCTGGTTGTGGGTCTCGACAATTGGGTGCTATGCCGTCGGGGTGGTGATCGTCGTGGTCATGGGTGTGGCCGCCGGTGGGGTCGGGCAGGGTGGCGGGGCGATGGGTGGGGCATGCGTTGGATTGGTTCTGATGCTGGCCGCCCTGATTATCGCGCTGGTCGCGCTCGTCCGGTACATCACCTTGCTGAAGGAGATGAGCGAGGCCACCGCCCGGTACGCCAGGCGTGCCCGGCATGAGCCTGAAGAGGACGACGAGGACGAGGACGAGGACGAGGACGACGAGGACGATCGCCCCCGCGGTCGTGGCCGACGGTCGAGCCGGGATGACGAGGATGAGGACGACGACCGCCCCCGCGGCCGGGGCCGGCGGACCAGCCGATACGACGACGAGGATGAGGACGACGACCGCCCCCGTCGGCGAACCCGCCGCGACTGGTGATCCGCGCGCTACCGCTTCCCATTCCAGTCGCGGTTCGCGTACTTCTCGGCCCGGATCGCCGGTACCCGGGCTAACTCCTCAGCGGTCCAGTCGCCTGACTCGATCCGCCAGCCGGTGTCGGCCGCAAGCTGATCCGCGAGCAAATCCGCCAGCGTCTCCGGAGTGAATAGCTCGCGCCCCGCGGCGTCGTTGATGCCCGGCAGCTGCGGGGCGAACTCGCTCCGCGCGAGCAGGATGCTCCCGTGCTGGAGCAACGCGCCCTTCCACTTCCGCTGGGCACTCCCGGCCACCTTCGACCCGTCGATCAGGAGGTCCCCCGGCGTCTGGTGGAGGAAGCACAGCACCCCGCCGAGCTTCCGCTCCTCCCCACAGATCACCGCGTGAGCCCGCACCCCTTGCTCCGCCAATACCGTCCGCAGTAGATGGTGGAACCGGCAGACCCACGGCTCGGCCGAGTACCACTCCTTCCCCGCCGGCAGCGCCAGCGCGTACGTCAGCTCGTGGTGGTGAACGATCCCCCCCCCGCCGGTCGAGCGGCGCACCCACGCGAGCCGGTCGAGGGACGGGACCTCCATCCGCACGCCGGCCGACTGGAAGTAGCCGAGCGAGAGCGTCGGTTCGGTCCAGGTGTAGAAGCGGAGCGACGCCCCGCCGCGGTCGGAGGCGGTTTCCAGGAGGGCCTCGTCGGCGGCCATGTTCGACGGCCCGTCCGCGGCGGCGAACGGCAACAGGCGGAGGGTGGGACGCATCATCCCATTCTAATTGGAGGTGCCCGGTCCGGCGGTCCCTGTTTGGAAGGCCCCGAAGGGGTCGCCAGAAAGTAGCCCAGGGCGTGAGCCCTGGGAGACCCGGGCGGATCTCGGCACCCGCGCGTCGGCCCGGTGGGCTCCGGGTGGTGCCGCGGATGCCCCAGGGCTCACGCCCTGGGCTACTCTCCACCGCCCCGTTAGGGCGGAAGACCATCCATGTTCCCGGCATCGCGTGCTGTTCCGCGAACGGTCCCAAAATCCCGCCCTCCCTTTGTCGAACAACACAATAGCGGGCTAAGATTTCAGAGTGATATCACTCCGATATCGGAGGATCGCAATGGAAGACCGGGAACTGCGACTGGCGTCGGGGTGGATGGGACTGGCCTGGGTGCTGGCGCTCTCGGCCGCGATCATCGGCCTGATAGCAACCGCCGTCCGCTGGGAGGCGCCACACCTGGCGTGGGTCATCTTCCCCCTGTTCGTGGTCTGGATCATCAGCCTGTTCGGGTTCATCGTGAACGGGCCGAACCAGGCCCGGGTGGTCCAGCTGTTCGGGACGTACGTGGGCACGGTGCGGGAGGTCGGGTTCTTCTACGGCAACCCGTTCTACTCGCGGACCCCGGTGTCGCTCCGGGTGCGGACGTTCGAGACCGGGGTGAGCCGGACGGAGGAGCAGAAGGACGCCGCCGGAAAGGTGATCGCGGCCGGGACCCAGCACCGCCAGCCGCTCAAGGTGAACGACGCCGACGGGACCCCGATCGAGATCGCGGCGGTGGTGGTCTGGAAGGTGGTCCGCCCGGCCGACGCGGTGTTCACGGTGGACGACTACGAGGAGTTCGTCGAGATCCAGGCGGACGCGGCCCTGCGGAACCTGGCCAGCCGGTACCACTACGACGCCCCGCAGGGCGACACGCACTCCCTCCGGGGGCACATCGAGGAGGTCGCGGCCCAGCTCCGGCGGGACCTCCAGGAGCGGATGCAGCAGGCCGGGGTGGAGATCCTGGAGGCCCGGATCAGCTACCTGGCGTACGCCCCGGAGATCGCGGCGGCGATGCTCCAGCGGCAGCAGGCCGGGGCGATCGTCGCGGCCCGGGCCCAGATCGTCGCCGGGGCGGTCGGGATCGTGGAACACGCCCTGGAGATGCTCCAGGAACGGCACGTCATCGAGCTCGACGGCGAGCGGCGGGCGGCGATGGTCAGCAACCTGCTCGTCGTCCTGTGCGGGCACACGGCCCCGCAACCGATCCTCAACACCGGGACGCTGTTCAACTGACCGGGGAGTTCCCATGTTCCTCTCGTTCGTCCTCGCGACCGCGCTCGCGGACCCGGCACCCGCTCCCCGGCTCGTCGGCGAACGGGTCGAGATCGAGACCCCGACCGGCACCCTGTTCGGCACCATCGACCTGCCGCCGGAGGCGGGGCCGTGGCCGGTCGCCCTGCTCCACCCGGGGTCCGGGCCGACCGACCGGGACGGGAACAGCGTCTTTGCCCGCCACGACAGCCTGAAGCTGCTCGGCCGGGCGCTCGCGGCCCGCGGGGTCGCGGTCCTGCGGGTCGACAAGCGGGGGATCGGGGCCAGCTCGAAGGCGATGGTGAAGGAGGCCGACCTGCGGGTCGACACCTACGCGGCCGACGCCGCCGCGTGGGTGGCCCGACTGCGGAAGGACCCGCGGTACACCCGGGTCGGGATCGTCGGCCACAGCGAGGGCGCGCTGATCGGCCTGCTGGCCGCGAAGCAGGGGGCGAAGGTGGACGGGTTCGTCTCGCTCTGTGGTCTCGCCCGGCCGCTGCAGGACGTCCTCCGCGACCAGCTGAAGCCGGCCCTCCCGAAGGACCTGTACGAGACGAGCGACACGATCCTGACCGAGCTGGCGGCCGGGCGGCCGGTCAAGGACGTGCCCCCGAAGCTGGCCGGGCTCTTCCGGCCAAGCGTCCAGCCGTACCTGATCTCGGTCTTCACCCACGACCCGGCGGAGCTGGCCGCCGCCTTCCCCGGCCCGGTGCTGGCGGTCAGCGGGACGACCGACATCCAGGTCCCGGTGGCGGACGGCAAGCGGCTGGCCGGGGCGAAGCCGGGCGCGGCCCACGTCGTGATCGAGGGGATGAACCACGTCCTCAAGGCGGTGCCGACGGCCGACCGCCTCACCCAGCTGTCCGCCTATACCGACCCGACGCTCCCGCTCCACCCGAAGCTCGCGGACGAGCTGGCCCGGTTCCTGAAGCTGACGCCGGGAAAGTGAGCACCCCCCGCCCGCGAGACAGGGTGACGGTCATGGCGCGGAAGGCGTTTCTCCTGCGGATCGACCCGGCGGTGCTGGCCGCGGTCCAGAAATGGGCCGAGGAAGACCTGCGCAGCCTGAACGGCCAGATCGAGTACGTCCTCCGGCAGGCGCTCGCGAAGCGAGGGGTGAAGCTGCCGGACCAGAAGGGGAGCGGCGGGGAAGAAGTGCCGCCGTCGGAGGGTGCGAGCCGTCCTCCGGGGTCCTGACTTGAAACTGCCGCCGGCATATCGGATCGTTACGACATCGGGGTGGTGAACTCGGCGGCCCGGAAGGTGACTGACCAATGGCGACGTTTGTTGCGGACTCCGGCGCGGTTTCGGTGCCCTCCTGGGTCACGGACATCGATGCCTTCCGCCACTGGCTCGACGTGGGGGACGTCCCGGAAAAGGCCCGGACGTGGTTCCTTGAGGGCGAGGTCTGGGTCGACATGAGCAAGGAGCAAATCTTCACGCACGGCGACCTGAAGGGGGAAATCACGACAGTTCTCCGGAGCCTGGTGAAGGCCGCGAAGTCCGGCCGGATGCTGCCCGACGGGGTGCTCCTGACCAACCGCAAAGCCGGGCTGTCGGGGAACCCCGATGCGGTATTCCTCTCCGGGGCCACCCTCGCGTCCGACCGCGTGACGCTGGTTCCGGGTCAGGAAGGCGGGTTCGTCGAGCTCGACGGCACCCCGGACATGGTGCTGGAAGTGGTCAGTGACAGCTCCGAGAAGAAGGACACTCAGATCCTGACGGAAGCCTACTGGGAGGCCGGCATCACGGAATATTGGTTGGTCGATGCCCGCGGGAAGGAGGTCGAGTTTGCCATCCTCAAGCGAGGGGCAAAGAAGTACACCAGGGTCCGCGAGCAAGACGGGTGGGTGAAGTCGGCGGTGTTCGGCAAGGAGTTCCGGCTCACCCGGGAGACAGACCCGCAAGGCAACCCGGAATTCACCCTGGAGGTCAGGTAGCGGCCCGGAACCGCCAGAAGCTTTCAAAGTGCGGCCGGGAGTGTGGTCCGCTCGCTCCTCGAGTGGACCACTTTCCGGACCGAGCTTTGAGAGACCCTGGTTTGACGCGCGGCAAAAGGTGCGGTCGGAGATGGGCCGCGGCGCGGGCTGCTCTCCGGCGGTGAGGACTCCGAATCAGCTCCCACGGACCCTCTTGCGAACTCCCGGCGCGTCCCGTACCGTGGGCGAAATACCACGGTAAGAGACGCGACAGACTCGTCGGGTCGGTGCAAGCCGATCGAGGTGAGGCGGAGGGGTTGTGGAGAGGCAAGAGACGACCACCATCCCGCCGGGGTATTCCTACCCGGTGACCGGCATCCTGTTCGCCCTGGGTGGTCTGGTCACGGCCGCCTTCTCCGGCTCGCTAGCCGTGCCAGCGTCCAATGCCGGACTCGCCGAGGTGTTGGCCGTGGGCATGATCGTCCCGAGCTTCACCTGGGTGGTTCAGCTGACGGCATCGGGCATCTGTCTGGGGAGCCAGGCGCGGCGACTCTACTGGGGGGATTTGGGGCAGGTTTGCCTGCTGGGCTCGGTGGCCCTCTTGCCGGCGGCCGTCGTGAACCTGGTCGTACCGGGGCCGCCGCTCTGGCTCTCGGCCGCGAACGTGCTGCTGAGCGTCGGGGTGATGGCCGCGGACCTGTTCCGCCGGTCGGCCGGGCACGGCCTCTCGCCGGGCTGGCCGATCAGCTGGTGCCTGACCATCGCGCTGAACATGACCCTGTTCGTGTTGTCGAGCCGGGGGTGGTGGTAGCGAGGGCAGCGCACCATACGCCGTGTGGCGGGGCGGAAAAGGTCGCTGTATTCCGGCCACACTGCCCGTCGGGCCGTTCGGCGTCGAGTTCGTCCTCGTTCCGGATGTTCCAAGCGAATCAAAACCCGGCGGCATACGCAGAGGGCCAGCATGTTCGCAGCGGATGTGCCGACCTACTCGATCGACCTGGGGAGCGCCGAGGCGGAGCGGTGGGCCGAGGTCATTTCCTGCGAGACGACGGTCGCCTCCGCCCTCGTCCGTGAGGCGGGGGCGGAATTCGAGCGGGTCCCCGAACTCCTCCGCTGGGTCTTCGCCCGCCTCTACCAGGCGGTCGGCGGTCTCTACCGTGGGGAGATCGCGTCCTGGGCGGACGCGCTGGGCGTGTCGCCCGGGACCGCCACGATCTTGAACTGCGCGTACGAGCTGAGCCACCTGCGGTGGCCGAGGCTCTTCGGCTGCACCGCGGGCGTCCGCTGGGTCGACGGCCTGGGCATGGTCCACGTCCGCACCCTGGACTGGCCGCTGCCCAGCATGGGTGCCGGCACGCGGGTGTTCCGCTTCCGCCGGGGGGCACGCGAGTTCGTCTCGGTCGGCGTCCCCGGGTACGTGGGCGTGCTCTCGGGCATGGTGCCGCGGGCCTACTCGGTGACCATCAACTGGGCCCCGCCCGCGGCGTTCCCGTCGTTCGAGTTCGGGCCAGGGTTTCTTCTCCGCGACACGCTGGAGACGTGCGACACCTACGACGCGGCCGTCGAGCGCCTGACCCGGACGCCCCTCTCCACGAGCGTCTTCTTCACCGTCTGCGGGACCGAGAAGGACCAGGCGTGTGTCGTCGAGCGGACGCCGCGCGAGGCGGCGGTCCGCACGACGACCGGGCCGGTGTTGGCCCAGGCCAATCACCACGTCGCCGGGCGGTTCGTCAAGAACAACGACGGGCTCCCCAAGGGGGAGGAGGGCGAGGAAGAGTTTTCAGTGGACGGGAGTGGCCGCCGGGCGGAGACCCTGGCCCGGGTGCTGACCGAGATCCGGTCGGCGTGCGGTCTGGAGGCCGCGGCACACGTTTTGGACGCCCCCGGCGTCCTCAATCCGCTCACCTGTCAGCAAATGGCGTTTTGCCCTCGCACGGGCGACGTGAAGGTGTGGCGGCGGGTCGAAGGCTGAAAGCACTGCGGGGCCGGGTCTCGGCCGGAATCGCGGCGGGCGAGTCCCCTACGCGATATGATCGTCCCGCACCGAACGTGCGCCACGACCTCTGCGGGGGAAACGGAACGAGGGCGCCAGTCGGTCATGCGCGGGTCCATAAAAGGCGAGCGGGGGGCATGAGCCCCCCGAGTAGACCACATCTCTTCGAGCCCGGAATCGTTCAGTCGGGACCTCACGCCCCGCTCGCTTACTCCGCCAGCGAGAAGCAGACCAGCTCCTTGTCGTTGCGGGCGAAGACGCACTTGTCCGCGAACGCCGGGTGGCTCCAGACCGCCTTCCGGCCGTTCATCGCGGGTGTCGTCGGGTCCAGCAGGTGCGCCCGGCTGATCTCCTCGTACCCCTTCGGGGTGAGCTCCGCGATCACCAGGTCGCCCGTCTCGGCGAACAGGAAGAACCGGTCCCCGTTCTTGACCACGAACGCCGTCCCGGACACCCCGCCCTTGAAGTCGTCGTCCTTCTCCTCTCCGAACACCGGCCGGTACGTCGACCACAGCCGCTTCCCGGTAGTCAACTCGACCGCCCGGAACATCCCCGGCTGATCGGCCCCGTACACCACCCCGCCCTCGACGAACGGGGTCATGTTGACGGGGTACACCCCGGTCTTCGGGTGCGGGTCGCCCTTCCCCCGCCACACCTCCGTCACGGCCGGCTTAGTCCGGTCGAGCTTCAGTGTCACCCCGACGTTCCCGATCCCGGCCGCGAACAGGTAGTCTCCCTCCTTCCGCGGGGCCATGATCGACATCGTGTACTTCGGCTCCAGCGGTACCTCCCAGTGCTTCGCCCCGGTTTCCGGGTTCAGCCCGTACAGGCCCTTCGGGGTCCATGCGACGAGCTGGGTGGTCCCGCCGGCGTCGATCAGGACCGGTGAGCTGTACCCCGGCTCGTCCGCCGATAGGGCCTTCCACCGCTCCGCGCCCGTGTCCTTGTCGAAGGCAACCAGCACGCCCCCGTCGCCGCCGACGAGACAGATCAGCAGGCCCTTGTAGACCAGCGGGTGGCCGGCAAACCCCCACACAGGGACCTTCGCCCCGCAGTCTTTCGGGAAGTTCTTCGACCAGACCACTTTACCCGAGTCCGCCTCCAGGCAGAACAGGTCGCCCATCGCCCCGAGGGCGTACACCCGGCCGGCGTGGACCAGCGGGGTACATCGCGGGCCGACCGGGTACTGGATCGCGTACACCACCTCGTACTCGTGCTTCCAGAGCTTCCGTCCGTCCTTCGCGTCGCGGCACACCACCCGTTCCAGGGCCGGCACCTTCACCTTGTCCCCGGCGAACGGGTCCTTCGGGTCGATCGCCCCGGGTCGGAGCACCTTGTCCGCGACGAAGACCTTCCCGTCGGCCACCGCCGGACCGGCGTACCCGCCCCCGATCGGTACCTTCCAGAGGAGCTTCGGCCCGTCCTTCGGGAAGACTTTCACGATCCCCGTTTCGGGCCAGACGGCGTCGCGGTTCGGGCCCATCCACTGCGGCCAATCGGCGGCGGCGAGGGAGAGCGGGATGGAGAGGCAGAGGATGGTGGCAAAGAGCAGGCGGGTCATGCGAGCTCCGAGACAGGCGGGACGTAGCGGCGGCGAGTCGGGGGGCGATAAGGATACCCGAAAACCGGCGGGGGGCTTACAGACAGTGGGCGGTGGCCTGTGGGCAGAGTTTGGTTTTGGAGCCCCGGAGGGGCGCCGGCCGGTAGCCCGGGGTGACAACCCTGGGCGGGGGAACGCGGTTCTCAACTTGGCTCAACCCCTTCGGCCCTCGTTCGCCCGCCCAGGGTCGTCACCCCGGGCTACCGGCCGGCGCCCCTCCAGGGCTCCAAAACCAAACCTCAATCATCTCTGCCGTCTGCCCACCGCTCACTGCCTGTGCCACAGCGTGTCGTCGGTGCCGATGTCGTACACGTTCTCCTGGTCGCGGAGCTGGATCACCGCTGGGGTGTCGGTCGGGGCGGGCGGGTTGCGGGTCGGGTCGGTCCGGCCCTCGACGTGTCCGTCCACGAACAGGACGTTCGCGACCTTTGGGAAAAACCGAAAGTGGACGCTCGGGGTCTGCCGGCTCGGGGGCTCGATCAGCGCGGTCTCGATCAGGGCCGGCTGGCCGGTCGGGCGGGGGTCCGGGGTGGTCCAGACGGCGGTCGCGAAGCAAATCGTCTGGCTCGTACTGGCGACCCACTCGATCCGGACCCGGGACCATACCTCGGCCCCGCCCGGCCCCGGCCCGAAGGGGGCCAGATAGCGGTAGTTATACCCGTACCCGCCCGTCCCGCCGTCGAAGGTCAGGTACACCTTGCCCGGGGCCTTGGCCGGGTTGCGGAACATCGCCTGGTTGTTCTCCAGGTACGGCATCAAGTGGCCGAGGCGGAAGTCGATCTGTTGGCCGGTCGTGTCGCACAGCGCGAACCACCACCGGTAGTTCCCGTTCTCCACCGTCCGGGCCGGCGGCAGTACCCCGGTGGCTGACACGTAGTTGTGGACCGCCAACCCGAGCTGTTTCATGTTGTTCTGGTCGCGGACCCGGTTTGCCGCCGCGCGGACCTTCTGGACGGCGGGCAGGAGCAGGCCGATCAGGATGGCGATGATCGCGATCACCACCAACAGCTCGATCAGCGTGAACCCCGGGCGGGGATCTTCGGTGTCCGACGGCAGGAAGTGATGGCGGAAAGGCACTGGGCAGCCTTCGGAGAGGAGGGTGGACACATTCCATCATGCCACCCGGGCTCACGCGCGACAACCCGGAGGTTACGGGAAAGAACCCGGGCCCGGACCCGGCGTTGGCCGGTCAGTCCTTCGGAGTGAGCGTCTTCCAGTCCCGGAACGGGTACGCCACCGGTCGGTCGGGCGTGTACTTGTGAGCGGTCATCCACGCGAACTCGCGCTTCGTCGGGTCGGCCGGGTCGGGCTGCGGGAGCGGCTTCCCGTCCGCCTCGGCGTAGACGGTCGCCACCAGCGGCACTTTCTGAGAGGCCTTCGGGGCGAGGTCGTAGTCCGTCCCCTTCGAGTGCATCAACCAGGTGTTATCGCGGAACCCCCGGCGGAGCCGGTCGGCGGCGGCCGTCGCGAGCGCGGCCTTCCGGTCCGGCGTCAGGTCCGGACTGGTCCCGATCGCCCGGATCAGCCGTTGCGTCTCGGACACGTCGAAGCTGACCCACCCGTAGGGCGGGAGGAACGCCTCCAGCTTGCAGTGGCACGGCAGGTTCTTCGGGAACAGGTGCAACCCGTAGGTCACGCGGGTGGGCAGCCCGAGTGCCCGGCCGAGGCTGGCGCACAGTCCGTGGTAGTCGCTGCAGTCGCCCCGCTTCTTGGTCAGGGCGTGGTCCGAGCTGGCGACGAGCGAGGTGTTCGAGTGGTCGTAGGTGAGGTTGTCGTTCGCCCACGCCATTACCGCGCCCAGCTCCGCCGCCGGGCCCGTCTTGCCGCCCGCGATCTCCCCGGCCAGCTTCTTGAACCGCCCGTCCACCAGGATCAGCCGTTCGCCGCGACAGTACGGGTCGAACGCCGCGGGCCAGGTGCCGATGCGGACCGTCCTGGCCGGGTCCACGTCCCAGTGGAGCTCCCAGACCGTCGCCCGGAATGTGTGGGTGATGACCTGTGCGCCCTGCGGGTTTTCGAACTCGAAGTACGCAAACGTATTCCCGAACACCGGTTCGGTGTGCGTGGTCGGCTTCACTTCGGCCGGGAACGTGGCGAACGTTCCCGGCTTCACCTCCTGACCCCGGTCGGTCGGCGGGACCGGCACCCAGATACGCAATTGCCGCGTGCCCTGGGGGGCGGTGACGATCACCCGGAAGTCGATGTCGTAGGTCACCGGCTCGGCCCGGGCGGCGGTGTACGGCTGGTTCGGGTCGGGTTCCGGGTCGGCGGCCGGGGCCGGTGTGAAGGAGATGGCAAACGCGAGGACGACGAGCGCGGGGTAACGGGCCACGGGTCACGCTCCGGGTGATCGACCTGGGGGCTGGCCGGGGCAACAAGGATGATTATCGCCGATCGCCGCAGCTGCCGCACCCTTGGTCCGCCGCCTCGTTACGCGCACGGTTCTCGCCCGGTGTACAGTTGCTCTGTCGGCCCGGGGGGCTGACGCCCCGGCTCCGCGGGAGCGGAGGCCGGCAACTGGATCGTGAACTTGGTCCCGCGGCCGGGCTCGCTCTGCACGCCGATGGTCCCGCCGTGGGCGACGACCACCTTCCGGGCGGTCGGCAGCCCGAGCCCGTTCCCGTTCTTCTTCGTCGTGTGGAACGGGCGGAACACCTTCGCCAGCACGTCCGGGGTCATCCCACAGCCCGTGTCGATCACGTCCAGACAAACCCAACGGGGGGTGAGGGTGGAAGACCGGCCTTGCCCGCCCCGGTCTTCACTCCCGCCCTCCGCCAGCCGGCCGATCAGGGTGAGCGTTCCGCCGTCGGGCATGGCCTGTTCGGCGTTCAGCATCAGGTTGAGGAGGGCTTGCTCGAACAGGTCGCGGTCGAGGTCGACCGGCGGGAGGTCGGGGGCGGGAAACCAGTTGATCTCGATGCCCCGCTGGCGGGCGGTCGGGGTGAGGAAGTCGATCATCCGGGTGACGACCGCCTCGAGCGGGGTGGGCTGGCGGTCCAGGTCGTGGACGCGGGCGAACCGGAGGAAGTCGTTCGCCAGCTCGACCAGTTTCTGGCACTCCCCGTGGAGCCGGGTGACCCGGTCGAGCGCCCGCCGCTCCCGCTGGGTCTGCGGGGTCTCGAAGTCCTCGGCGAGCAGCTGGAGGTTGAGGGAGAGGGTGCCGAGGTGGTTCTTGATGTCGTGGATGAACCCGCCCGCCACCTCCGCGAGCTCCGTGTACTGCCGGACGAGCGCCGGCGAGCCGGCGTCGAGGTGCGATGGGGCCGTCATCCCCTCGAGTTCGGGCGTTTCCAGGGCCGCGGCATCCGACATGGTCGGCCCTCCGGGGACAATGCCTTCAGTGTAGGCACCCCGGCACCCGGGGGCGACCGGATCAGCCCGACGGCGGCCGCTTATTCCCCGGGTACAGCGACGTCATCCTCCGGACGCGCGGGTGGGAATTGGGTTCGTTCGGCAAAACGGCCTGACCGACCGGCACGGATGAACCAGTCGCCGGAACATTGGGCTGAATGTCAGTCCCGAATTGGGTTCGTTCCGCAAATCCCACCGCCTGACCCGTGTAGACGCTGCAGTCGCTCAAACGCCGGGCCGAGGGTCCGCCCCGAATTGGGTTCGTTCCGGTAAATCGCACGGCCCGACCGCCGCTGAGGAGCTGATCGCGGGAATATTAGGGCGAGGGCCCGTCCCGAATTGGGTTCGTTCGGCAAAATACACCTCCCCGATCGGCGCGGGTAGGCAAATCACCCATCATCTGCCACCGTAACAGTCCTGCGTCCGTCGCAACAGACGACCGGTGTCGGATGTCATCCGGCAGCGGACCGGTCACTTTTTGCCCATACCCTCCCGCACGACGGTTTGAAGGGAGGTGCGGTCCTGGAGCCGTGGAGCGCGGTCGGAGTGGCGTCCCAGATCGGGCGATCGGTTACGCCCGAATGAATCAGGCAGCCGGTGGAGTCGTGTCGCCCGGTTTCGGCTCGTCAGGCGGGAGCGACGGGCTGCGGGTCGGGCGGCCCTTGCGTTCTCGTCCGGGAAACTCAGTATCACCGGGACGGGCCTGAAGAGTGAATTCAACCCGGACGGTATCAACACTCCGGATAAACGGCGACCGCCGGCGCTGCTTCTTTGGGCTCTGCTCGCTCATGATTCGGGCTCCAGAAGCCGGATCGTAGTGTCCGCTACCCAGGTATTATCGCAGTACAGCTCCACGAGATAAACGGCGGGCCTTTCGAACACGCACCCTTCGATGTTGACAACAACTTGGAGCTGAGTCATCCGGTCGGGGAAGTGGAGTGTCCGGATGTCGGTATTGTAGGTCAAATACCCGTCCGCAGCTCGTCTCACGTCGATGTAGAACGGGACCTCCCCGAGGCCCCCGAGGAGCTGGGCGACGCAGGCGAAGGACTCCTGGGTGTGCGGGAATCGGTTCGGACGGATCGCGTTGAAGAGGGGCGTACAGGTTTGTCATCCCGCCCTCGACATCGGTCTCCTCGCACAAGTAAAGTGCCTTCGCGACCGGCACGATCATGGCGGCCATCTCGGTATCCCCGTTCAAACGACGCGGGGGGCCAACGCCCCCCGCGCACCAACCGAAAAGACTCCCGGTTTCCTTGAGAAACCGGGAGTCTGGTCAGCCGATCAGTCCCGGCCGCGGCCACCGCCACCCCGGCCGCTCCGCTCGCCGCCGCCCCGGCGCTC
>JAQGHQ010000612.1 GCA_028288765.1 Gemmataceae bacterium
GGACGCGGAGGACGCGGAGGACGCGGAGGACGCGGAGGACGCGGAGGACGCGGAGGACGCGGAGGACGCGGAGGACGCGGAGGACGCGGAGGACGCGGAGGACGCGGAGGAGAATCCGGGCCGGCGTTCGACGAACGAGGGGGCGGGGCTCCTCCGCACGACGGATCACGCGCCCGTGTCCGAACTTCTCTCCGGCCTTTCCTCTGCGATCTCTGCGGCCTCCGCGGTGAGAATTCCGGGCTACAACTCGCCCGGGGGAAAGGGCTGTCGGCGCCGTGATGCGGGGGGAGCGATTGTCGCGTCGAGCGAGACGTCTCGGTGGTCGTCGGAATTCACAATCAATTCGGGGCGTGCAACATTAGCAGGGCACCACCCGGGATCGACCCGATTCGACATTCATCGGGTCAATCCCGTTTATGAAGTGAACACCGTCTCACTCGTCGCCGCGGGGTGTACAGTCCCCGGTGCGTCGGCCACCCGACTGCGATCACCTTGCCTCATGTTCACAATGCCGTCTCGGCCCCGCGCACAGGGCGAGTAGGTAATGGGCCATCGGGTGGAACCCGGTATGCACCACCTCGTCGTTCATCGAGAAGAGGAACACGTTCTCGAAATGTCGCTCCATCACCCCCTTGTACTCCTTCCCGTCCTTGCAGTTCACGTGCCCCTCGCGGCTCGCCTTCGAGGCGTAGGTCTGCGACTGGAGGGAGGGTGAGCCGATGATCGCGACCCCGGATCGGGTCAGCGACCGGGCGATGTTCCCGACGAACAGGTCTTCCTTCTCGGGGACGATGTGCTCGAACACGTCCATCGAGTACGCGGCGTCGTAATCGGCCGGCGGGACCGGGCCGCCGAGAATGTCGTGGACCAGCAGATCGCACGCCCACTTGTCGGTCTTCATCCGCCCGCGCGTGTCCTCGATGAACACAGGGTCGAAGTCGCAGGCGGTGACCGAGCACCCCTCCTGCGTCACCAGCCGGGTGCCGAATGCGTCCGCACACCCGACCTCCAGTACCCGCTGCTTTCCGCCCAGCATCTTGGCCACGAACTTGTACCGGGAAAGTAGGAAGACCAGCCGCCGGGGGTCGTCCCGCCAGGTCTGGTTGCTCATCAGCCCGAACCGGGCGAACCCGTCTCGGAGGGCCATGTCCAGTTCGAACTGGTACTGTGGTTCCCGTGTTTTGAGCGCCGCCCCGTGACCATTGCCGTTGCCGTTGCCGTTGCCGTTGCCGTTGCCGTGCATGGGCTTCTCCCGAGCAGGATACACTTGGACCCACCATTTACCTTGAGACGACCGTAGCGGTCACCGTACCCCCAACCCCGCCGACCGGCGGAGCCGCCTGATGGCCAGGGCGGTCAGCCACCGGAACTTCCCGGGGATCCCGAACGGCGGAACCCGGCTGCGGGCGAGGTTTAACTCATCGCGGAGCCGGCGGACCTCCGCCCCTTTCTCTTCCTCCCGGGCCGCGGCCTGTTTCCAGAACGGCCCCAGGAAGAATGCGCCCAGTTCCCGGACCACCGGATCCGGGTCGGCCAGGAGTTCCCGGTACTGCGCCGGGGTGAACCCGTTGAGGAACCCGAGGACGGGCGGGCTCCAACAGTCCGGGCGGTCGGCCGCGGCGCGGACCAGGTCCGGCCCGAAGTAGGCGGCCGTCCCGTTCCGGCGGAAGTACGGGGCCACGTCCCCATACTCTGGACTGGTGATCCGTGCGAAGAACGCCCGGAGCACTTCGACGTGCCGGCCCCCGGTCCTCGCCGCCGCCGAGTAATTGCCCGGGAGCAGGACGCGGACCGCCACGGGTTCGGGGATGTGGCACGCCCCGTACCGGAAGGCGATGGCGACCAGGGCGAACCAGTCGCAGTACCAGGCCAGGTCCGGCGCGAACCAGCCGAGTTCGTTCAGCGCGGCCCGGCGGACGAGCGTCGCGTGCCCGGGGACGCTGTGCCGCAGCCGCCGGCAGACTTCGTCCGGGGTGAAGTAGCCCGGCGGGTCCGACCACCCCGTCGGGTTCGGTTCGATCGGGCCGTCGTCGCCGACCTGGAACGAATCGAAGGCGGTACACAGGCCGGCCTGTGGGTATCGGTCGAGCAGGGCGACGGCCTTCTCGTAGAAGCCGGGCAGGATGTAGTCGTCCGCCGCGGAAAACCCCAGGTATTCGCCGGCGGCCAGCGCGGCCCCCCGGTTCATGGCCCCCACCACGCCGAGGTTCGTTTCGTTCCGGACCACCCGGATGGACGGGTACCGGCGGGCGTACCCCTCGATCACCCGCGGTGTGTCGTCCGTGG
Organism: Gemmataceae bacterium; assembly: GCA_028288765.1. Taxonomy (GTDB): domain Bacteria; phylum Planctomycetota; class Planctomycetia; order Gemmatales; family Gemmataceae; genus Urbifossiella. The sequence goes on from JAQGHQ010000612.1 coordinate 2,287, forward strand.
ATGCGTCGTCGACGACGACGAGCTCACGGGCCGGGAGGCTCTGGGCCAGGATCGCGTCGAGGGCGCGGGGGAGGTAGTGGGCGTGGTTGTAGGTCGGGAGTACTACCGACAGGTTCGCGGTCTGCATGAGTAAATCCCAGAGCGGTCCCGGGGCTCCGGCCGGGTCTTGGCTGTCGGGTCTACCGGGGACCGGAAAACTCCAACAGACCATCGTCGTCCGGTCGTCTGTCCCGGGCCCGACCTCACGCGGCCGGGGTGAGATACCCGACGGCCGCCCCCCCGGCCTCGAGCCGGGTCTTCACCGGGACGGCTGTCACCGGCGGGAGGCCGATCAGGACCGTGGCCCCGGCGGGTACCGCCGCCGGGTGGATGATCGGCCGCCCGTCCCAAACCTTCCCGACCTTGGCCGGGTCTTCGTCGACGAAGAACCCCACCGCCGGGCCGAGTTCCCCGAGGAGCCAGGCCCCGCCGAGGGAAGTCCCGAACACGCCGACCCGTTGCGTTTCCGCCAGGGCCAGTCCCACCCGCCCGAGCTCGGCCAGCCACGCGAGGTGCCGGCGGACGGTACTCTCCGCCACCGCAAGGTCGATCCGCCCGGACCCGAGCGGGGTTTCGACCCCGCCCGCCCGGCCGACCACCGTGAGTTCCTTCGGGACGAAGTCGTCGCCCGCGACCACGACCTCGAATCCGGCCGCCCCGAACACGGCCCGCAACGTCTCGGGCGTGAAGTGGGAGCAGTGGTCCGCGACGGCGAGGTCGAACGGGTTGTGGCGGGCGTCCGGCACCTCGACCACGATCAGCCCGCCGGGGCCGAGCTTCGGGCCGAGCCGGCGGAGGAACGAGACCGGGTCGGGGATGTGTTCCAGGACGTGCAGCAGGGTGATCACGTCGAACGTCCCCGGCACGTTTTCCGGGTCGACGGGGTAGAACCCCTCGACCCCGGGGATCGCCTCCACCGTGGTCCTGTATTTGTCGCTCAGGTCATTCCCGACCAGTGCCCACCCGGGCATTTGCTCGCCGAACGATCGAAGCATGGCCCCGTTCCCGCACCCCAGGTCGAGCATCCGGCCGGCGGCCGGCAGCCCGACCCGGTCCCGGACCGCGCCGACCAGGCGGGACGACCGGGACGTCGGGTGCCCTCCGCCCCCGGCGAAGACTGCCTGCTCCGTTCCGCCGGCGTTGTGGTAGATCGTGTACGCCTCGTAGACCGCGGCGGCGTCCTTCTCCCAGGACGGGGTGATCGGCTTTTGGATCGTCCCGCACGCCTCACACACCGCCAGCTCCCCGCCCGCCGGGAACGGTTTCGCGTCCGACGTCACCCGGGCGATCCGGGCGAAATCAGGGGACCGCCGGAGGTAACCGGCCCGGCAGATGTGACACCGCACGGTCGGATCCTGATCATGCATGAAACAGTCCCTTGATAAGGACGTCGATCGTGTCCCAAACGGGCGGAGGGGTCAAGCCGAGTTCGGCGGCGAGCCGGGCGGAACTCATGGCCGTGTTCGGGAGGGCCATCTCGAGGGGCAGATCCTTACTCGCGAACGACACCGGTCGGACCAGACTCGGGAGCGCCCCGATCCGCTCGGCCAACCGGGCCGCAACCTCGGCGTAACTCACGTCCCGGTCGCCGGACACCTGGACGACACCGCCGGGCCGGCTTTCCCCGACGCGGACCAAGACCCCGGCCGCGAAGCTGAGGGGGACGGGCGACAGGTACATGTCGTGGAACGGGGCGATCGGCTCCCCGCGGCGGAGGCTTTCCGTCCAGGTCTGGAACAACGCCCACCCCGGGCCCACGACCTTGGTGAACCGGACGACGGTCGCCCCGCCGGCCGCTAGGAGGTCGACTTCGGCCTGGGCCTTGTGCCTCCCGTACTCGGTCTGCGGGGCCCGGGGGGCGGTCACCGGCGGCAACGGGCGGGAGCCGTCGAACACCTGGTTCGACGAGAGGAAGACGACGTGCGCGCCGCGGCGACGGAGCAGATGGGCGAGGTGCAAGGTCCGCCCGACGTTGACCAGCCTGGTTTCGTCCGGGAACTGCCGGCACTGGTCGACGGATGTGATCGCTCCGCACAAGTATCCGACCCCGACCCGGTCGGGCAGTTCCCACCCGGCGGGGTCCGCCGCGAGGTCCAGAAACAGGGCCGGCCCGTCGGCCTTGCGGGGCCGGCGGGTCGTGGCGACCACGGGGTTCCCGGAGGAGACGAGCTGGCGCGTCAGTTCGGCGCCGATCACCCCGTCCCCGCCGACCACCAACCGGAGGCCCGCCGGGCTCATGGGCGGCGAGGCCATACCCGACCCGGTGGCGGTCCCCGCTGGATCGATCAAGCCCGGACATCCGGCGGCGAGCATGCCCTGCTGTCCCATGACATGGAAGAACGACTCGGACAATCCGGCCGGCTGGAAAGTTGACCCACGGGGACCTTCGCGCCTGCGCTCGTGTCGCCGGCCCGGGTCGCTCGCTATGAGGAGAGATCCGGCCCAACGCAAAGGGCCGTGGACTCCGGAGGGGTGTATCGACTGTACCCCCCCGTTGCTTGAGGATATTCGCCGACTTGGTCTATTGCGGTCAAGATGGATTTGATGTCAGCCGGGCCATGTTCGGGTAGCCGAGACCGCCTGGCGGGGTGCAAAAATGGGCGGATTGCCGAGGCTCAAGACCCCGACGCGTCAGGTGCGATGGGGCTCGCCGGGAGCTCGGCCCGATTACCGAACGCATCCTCGACCGCCCGGAGGCTGGCATCCTGGTCGGCCATGACGGCCTCGAACTCGGTCGTCGTCACCAGCTCGGCCCGGGCTTCCTGTTCCCGGGCGACGCCCCGGCGGAGTTCCGCCAGCTCGGCTGTCAGGGAGTTGAAGAGGGTAAGAACCCCCAGGGCTGCTACCACCAGCAGGCTTCCTCCGTAGACCCGCCAGAACGCCGGCACAGTATCCACAGCACTGTCTCCCCACAACGCCAATCCCTCACCCCGTGTCCGAACGCACTGCCAGGGGGGAGTTGCGCGCTCCCTCTTGCGCAGGGCGGTAGCAAGACCCCTTCTTCACAAACTCGACACGAACTTCTTAGTTGACCCTGACGTATCATCTCTTACACTCGGTAATACTTAGTTTGAAATATGATACTGGATTTTTACCCCGTGTTTCGAGGCCTCCTGATGCCCGCGAGCATCGTTCCCGGATATGGCATCGGTCGCCGGACGGGCGACGGCCGGGGCTTTCCCGCCTGGGTCCGCCGGCTGCTCACCGTCGACTACTTTCCGGCGACCGAGCGGGTGGTCAAGCAACTGGTCTGGAACCCCGCCGGGGCAATGATCCTGGCCGCGACCGTGGCGCTCCTCTGCGGCCTGTTTCTCTCCCCGCACGCCCTGGTCCTCGCGGCCGGGCTGCTCGCCGTGATGGCGGTCGGGGTGGTCTGGCCGTGGGTCACCATCCGCGGGGTTTCGGCCCGGTTCGGGTTCGAACGGTCCCGCTGCCGGGAGGGGACCGCGGTCGGGGTCACTCTCACCGTCTCGCGGGCGACCCGGTGGGGGGCGGCCGGGCTCGCCGTCCGCGGCGGGTTCGAGGACCACCACGACCCGCACGTTCCCGTTCCGGTCGTCGCCTCCCTGCCGCCCGTCGCCGGCCGGTCGGCGGTCGAAGTGGCGTGGACGTTCACCCCGCCCCGGCGCGGGACCTACCCGGTCTCCACCCCGGCCCCGCGTCTCGTCACCGGTTACCCGTTCGGGCTCTGCGAGGCCCGGACGGCCGTCGCGACCCCCGACCCGCTCATCGTCTGGCCGAAGTCGTTCCCGGTCGGTGCCGTGCCCGACGTCGGCGGAGACCACCAGATCGAGGGGAGCGTGTCTCGGTCGAAGGTCGGGCAGTCCGGGGACGTCATCGGCGTCCGGCCGTACCGCCGGGGGGATTCCCCGCGCCGGGTCCACTGGACTCAGACCGCCCGGCACGACCGGCTGGTGGTGTGTGAACTCCAGTCGAACGCCCGGCCGCGGGTGCAGGTGGTGCTCGACTCCGACCCGGCGAACCACCGCGGGGTCGGCCCGGATTCGTCTCGCGAGTGGGCCGTCCGGATCGCGGCGAGCCTGGTCGAGGGCTGGCTGGCCCAGGGGGCCGAGGTCGAGGCGGTGATCGACGGCCGGCTCTACCCGACCTCGGCCGGGACCGCCCACCTGCGGACGATCCTCGACGCCCTCGCGCAGCTGGCGGACGACCGCGGGCCGCCGCTCGGGGACGTCCTCGCGGCCCCGGTATGCCGGTCGTTCGCCGACGGGCTACAGGTCGTCATCACCACCGATTGCGGGCTGGCCGCGCTGCCGGTCCGGGCGGCCGACCCGTGCCGCCGGTTCTTCGTGCTGGAAGCGGCTGGCTTCCGGCCGGGCCCCGACCCGGGCGCCGGCGGACCTACCCGGCCGGCGGTCCGGCCGTGGGTGCTGGTCGAGTCGCCGGACCGCGTCCGGCATGCCTTACGGTACGGGTGGAAGGAGGCGGCACATGGCGGGTGAGTCGCCGTCCCGCGGCCTGTGGGTCACGACGTTCGTGCTGGCCGCAGTCGCACTGTTGACGCTCGAAATCGGCGCGGCCCCGGGCCACAAGTTCCCGTGGACGGCCGTTCCCGCGGTGGCGGCCCCAGTCGCCCTCGCGGTGCTCGCCGCCCGCTTCCTCCCGCCCCCGGGCGGTCGCCGGCCGCCACCACCCTGGGCCGTGGTCGGCCTCGTCGGCCTGGCCGCCGCCCCGTTCGTCACCGAGCCCGTCGTCGAATCACTGACCGGCTCCGGCCGCCCGCTCGAGCTCCAGATGCTGACCGGGTTCGGGTACGTGTCCCTCGGGCTGGCCGCTCTCGGGCGGTTCGCCAAGTGCCTCCGACTGGCGGCGGTAGGGAGCCTCTTCCTGACCTTGTTCGGGCTTTCCCTCGGGAACAAGCCGGCGGCCCTGTGGTGTCTCGCCGTCTACGCCGCGGCCGGCGTCGTCTGGCTGACTGCGGGTTACCGGGCGGGCCTCCGGCCGGGCGCCTCCGGCCCCCCCGGCGTGGTGGTCACCACGGCCGCCGGGCGGGCCGCGGCCGGCGGGAGGGTGCC
>JAQGHQ010000032.1 GCA_028288765.1 Gemmataceae bacterium
TCGTCGATCACCTCACCGCCCTGGCGGTCGCCGGGGTCATCCTGTGGGCGGGCGGGACGCTCTTCTGGGGGAGCCTGCAAGACCTGATGGACCGCCAGGCGGAGCCGGAGGTGATCGAGGCGATCCGCCGGGCGGCTCTATCCGTGCCGGGCGTATTGGGGGTCGAGAAGCTGTTCGCCCGCAAAGCAGGGCTCGAATATTTAGTGGACATCCACGTCGAGGGCGGCCCGGACGTGAGCGTCAAGGACGGGCACGAGATCGGCCACACCGTCAAGGACCGCCTGATGGCCGAGATGGTCACCGTGAAAGACGTGCTGGTCCACATTGAACCGGCTGGTCAGCCCCGCCGCGGAGACACACCGACCCCTTCGTCACCCCGCTTGGGGTCGGAGTTGGGTTGACTCGGCCGGCTACCGCGGCGGATGATAGGGTCGCTCGGACGTGCTCGGCTCGGGCGTACCGTACCGCGGCGATCTCCCCTGTCACCGGACGCCTACGATGAAACGAGAGCACTTCCCATCAGGTCGGTGGCGCCTGAGGTCACAAAAGGACTAGCGCCACCGGTCGCGTCGCGGTCACGCAGCGCCCTTTCCGCCTCCACGGCCTCCGCCTCCACCACCGGTTGTACCACCTCCCCCGCTCACGGTGCCGCTGGTGTTAACCTTCACGCTCACCTGCCCCTTGAGGCTGCATTTGGCAGTGTCTGTCCTGCACGCCGATGGTTCGCGTACCCGTCGAAGTGAAGGTGACGCAGAAGGTGTGTTGGCCGCAGTCGGACGCGCTGAACGTGTAGGCCGTCGGGAGCAAGTTGCCGCCCCCGACGGCCCGGTGAAGTGATTCTTCCTGGCGTAATTGTTCACCACGGAGGAGCCGCAGGGGTCCATCGCGCACACGATGATGTTGAACGGCGGCCCGGCGAGGACGTTCGACGGCGCCCGCACCGCGCACCCGACCAGCGCTCCGGTGTAACTGGATTGTCGCGCGGCGAACTCGTCATCGTCGCGTTCACCGAGTTGGCGAGAACTGCCGGCGGGCGTCCTCACCAACTCGACTGCTCCCCACCGCCTCCCCGCTCGGGAGCGGTGTCAAAAGCCGCCTCCGAGCAGATCCGCGTGGGAAGGCGTCACTTCGGCACCACGTTCACGGTGGCACGGCCGACGACCGCACTGGTCGTCGTGTCCACGATGGTGAGGGTCTGGAAGCCCAGGGTGTTGAACGTGTAGCTGAAGACGTGGACGCCGTTGTCGCTGTTGCTGAACGTGTAGTCCTGTGTCCCGCCCTTGGAATCGGTGCTGCTCAGGTGGACCTTGCCCCGGTACCCGGTGACCACGTTGCCGTAGGCGTCCAGTACCGTCAGGGTGAACTTGAAGCCGACGCCCTGGGTGACGCTGCCCGGGGTCGAGATACTGAACCGCGCCGCCGCGCCGGCGCTGACCGCGATGCCCGTCTCGCTTCCCGCGAGGGCAGTCGCCGCGTCCCTGGCGGTGATGGACTGGGCACCAGCCGTCTTGAGCGTTGCCGTGAAGGAGTGGGCCCCAGCGTCCGCAGCGGTGAAGGTGTAGCTGGCGGGAAGGCCGGCCTGGACGTCGCTGCTGCCGAACGTCACCGTGCCCGTGTAGGCCGGGCAGATGTTGCCGAAAGCGTCCCGGGCGGTGACGGTGAAGGTGTGTCCAACGCCGGCCGCGGTTGCCGGGAAACCGGACACGGTGATGGAGGCCGCCGTGGCCGCCGCGCTGACCGCGATCCCCGTTTGCCTCCCCGCGGCCGTGGCGTTCGCCGCGTCCTTGACCGTGATCGACTGGGTGCCGGCGGTCTTGAGGGTCGCCGTGAAGGTACGAACGCCGGCGTCCACGGCCGTGAAGGTATAGCTGGCGGGCAGGCCGGCCTGGACGTCGCTGCTGCCGAACGTCACCGTGCCGGTGTACCCGGTGGCGAAGTTCCCGTAGGGGTCCTTGACCGTGACCGTGAACGTCTGGGCCACGCCGGCCGTTGTCGCCGGGAAACCCGCGACGACGAACGCCCCCGCCGCGGCCGAGGCGGTGACCGCGATCCCCGCCTGGGTGGCCGTGATCGCGGCGTTCGCCGTGACCGTGATCGACTGGGTACCGGCCGTCTTGAGGGCGACGTTGAACGTATGGCTGCCGGCGTCCTGGGTGGTGAAGGAGTAGCTGGCGGGCAGGCCGGCCTGGACGTCACTACTGCCGAACACCACCGTGCCGGTATAGCCTGCGGCCACGTTCCCGAATGCGTCCACGGCGGTCACCGTGAGGGGTGGCGCCACCCCGGCCGCCGTCGTCGCGGGGAAGGCGACCGCCAGGGTGCTCACGGCGGCCGACTTGACCGTGCCGCTCGCGCTCGCGGTGAGAAGCGGATTGCCGGTGTCCGTGACCGACAGGGTCTGGGTGCCGCTCGTGTCGAGCGCGAGCGTGAAGCCGTGGACGCCCGCGTCGGCGCCGGTGAACGTGTAGTCGGCCGGGAGCCCGGCGAGGGCGGCCGAGGTGCCGAAGTGGACCGTGCCGAAGTAGTTCTGCACCCCGTTCCCCCACGCGTCGCTCACGGTCACCTTGGACGAGAACGCGACGCCGGCGGTGATCTGCGTCGGGAGGGTGATGCCGAACGTCGTTGCCGCGCCGTTCACCACCTCGAAGCCCGGAATTGTGGCGAGGGTGGCGGGGTTCGACACGTCCGCCACACTGACCGACCAGGACGCCCCGGGCTTGGTCGCCGTGTGCAGGCCGACGGTGAAGGTGTGCGTGCCCGCGTCGGCCGCCGCGAAGGTGTACGCGGCCGGGAAGGTCGCCAGGGGGTCGGGGCTACTGAACGTCACGGTCCCGGCGTGCCCGGTGACGGAGTTGCCGAACACGTCCACCGCCCGGACGGTGAACGGGATCACGGCGTCGGCCGTGACCCGCATCCCCTCGGGGTTGGCGATCGCGGTGGACACGCGGAAGCTGGAGAACGCGGCCGGGGTGACGGTAATTCCGGTCTCCGTGCCGGTCAGCCCGGCGGCGGCGCGGGCCGCGAGCGACTGCGTGCCGGCCGTCCGGAACGTCGCGGTGAACGTGTGGGCGCCGGCGTCCGCCGCGGTGAACGTGTAGCTCGCCGGGAGACCGGCCTGCACGTCCGAGCTGGAGAAGAAGACGGTGCCGGTGTACCCGGTCGCGACCTGGCCGATCGTGTCCCGCACGGTCACTGTGAAGGTGTTGGCCACCCCGGCCGCGGTGCCCGGGTAGCCCGACACCGCGAACAGCGCGGGGACCGGCGGGGTCGCGTCGCTGGACACCGTCCCGGTCAGTGCCGGGTTGGTCACGTCGGTGGCGGTGATCGTCTGGGTGCCCACGGTCATGAGTTTGACGTTGACCGTCGCGACCCCGTTTACCAGGGGCGTGTCCGGGGGCAGCACGGCCGCGGGGTCGGAACTGGTGACGGTGACCGTGCCCGTGTAGCCGGTGGCGACGTTGCCGAAGACGTCGCGGGCGACCACGGTGACCGGCCGGGCCACGCCGATCGGCCCGCTGCCCACCGCGAGCGCGAACGACTGCACCGCCCCCGGGGTGACGGCCACGGACGCCCCGCCGCCGATCGTGCCGCCGACTTCCCTCGCGCCGATGGACTGCGACCCGGACGTCTTCAAGGTCAGGGTGAAGGTGTGCGAGCCGGCGTCGGCGGGCGTGAAGGTGTAGTCGGCCGGTAGTCCGGCCTGTACGTCCGAGCTGGTGAAGTGGACGGTGCTCGTGTACCCGGGCGCGACGCTCCCCTGCGTGTCGATCGCCGACACGGTGACGGCGAACGTGTCCCCGGCGTTCACGGCCGTCGGGGCGCTGAAGGCCAGGCGGGTGACCTGCCCCGTGACGGTGACGGTCGCCGACGCGGGCGTCAGGTTCGGGGCCGACACCGTGACCGTCTGGGGGCCGCCGGTGACGAGCCGGATTGCCCCGGTGAACGTGTGCGACCCGGCGTCGGCCGCGGTGAACGCGTAGGGGATGCCGGCGTCGAGCGGGTTGAACGCGTACCCCTCGGCCGTGGTCGCGGCCGGGTCGCTGCTGCCGAGGAAGACGGTGCCGCGGAACCCGGTCGCGATGGTCCCGCTGGCGTCGACGGCGGTGATGGTCATCGGCAGGACCGACCCGGACGTCGTCGTGGCCGGGGCGGTGACCCGGAAGGTGACGGCCCCGGCCAGGTTCTGGGCGTCCGCGTTGTCGTTCTGCAGCACCGTGACGCCGCCCGTAAGGTTCGGGTAGGCGAGGTCGGTCGCGCCGTCGCCGTTGAAATCCCCGGCGGCACCCATCTGGTTCCGGCCGCCCGGGGTCTGGTAGTCCACCTCCGGGAAGAAGGTGCCGTCCCCCTTCCCGAGGTGGACCATGATCTCGTTCCCGCCCCGGATTTCGAAGTCGAGGTTGCCGTCGTGGTTGAAGTCGCCGACCTCGACGTCGAACCCGGTCTCGGCGATCCCGTAGGTGTGCGGGGCCTGGTACCCGCCGTGACCGTCGCTGAGGATCACGCTCGCCGAGGTCTGGACGTAGGAGTTCGGGACGACGAAATCCTCGTACCCGTCGTGGTTGAAGTCGCCCTCGGCCAGGTACACCGGGGCGGAGAAGGCGTCGTAGCTCACGGCCGGGTCGAACGTCCCGTCCCCGTGTCCCTTGACGACGCTGATGGTGCCGGTGCTGACGGTGTTCGACGTGGCCATGTCGAGGTTGCCGTCGTGGTTGTAGTCCCCGACGACCAGGTTGATGTTGTTGCCGGGGACCGAGATACTGGTCGCGTTCTGGAGGGTGCCGTCGCCGTTCCCCGGGAGGAGGTTCGCGAAGTTAGCCGACATCGTGGCGACGTCGAGCTTGCCGTCGGTGTTGAAGTCACCGACCTTGACCGAGTGGGAGACCAGCCCGGCGGCGTAGGTGGTCGGCGCGCCGAACGTGCCGTCGCCGTTGCCGAGCAGGACGGTCACGCCCGCCCCGACGACCACGAGGTCGAGCTTGCCGTCGCCGTTCAGGTCGCCGGCAGTGGCGGCGACCGGGCTCGTCCCGGCCGCGTAGCTCACCCCGGGCTGGAAGGTGCCGTCCGCATTGCCCGGCAGGATGGTCACGGTGCCCGCGACGGCCTGATTGACGACGGCCATGTCGTCCCGGCCGTCGCCGTTGAAGTCCCCGACCGCGATCCCGGCCGGGCTGGTCCCGATCGGGTACGAGACGGGGGCCAGGAAGGCCGGCACGTCGCGCTGCTCCAACCCCTCGACCCCGGGGCGGAACGCGAGCGCAAGCCGGGAAGGCGCGGGGCGGGCGGCCCGGCGATCGGTTCGAGACGGTCGACGGAACAGGCGGCGGACCCAGGACATGGACATCAAAAACCTCCAGATCGCATGCGAGTCATGCGAGGTGAGCGGGCGACGGGCCGGACTGGCTCTGCGGTATCCATCACGAACGCCGCGGGGTGGGGACAAAAGATTCGGGAAAAAATCTCTCCGTTTCTTGTCCCGTCCGCCGGCGGCCCTTGATGAGGTGGGTGGCGGCCGCGGAATCCGGCTTGGTGGGCCGGAGTGACGTGCTAAACTGCTCCCGTCGCTCTGCACATCCACCAGGGAGGCTCGCGGTGCCGGACGCGCCGGAGTTCCGGGAACTCATCCGCCGGGTTCGCGACCGCGACCAGGACGCGGCTCAGGAGCTGGTCCGCCGCTACGAGGGGGTCATCCGCCGGGTGGTCCGCATCCGGCTGCGCGACGCCCAGCTCCGGCGGCTCCTCGACTCGACCGACATCTGCCAGTCGGTCCTGGCGAGCTTCTTCGTCCGCACCGCGCTGGGGGAGTACGAGCTCGAGTCGCCCGAGCAGTTGCTGAGCCTGCTGGCCGCGATCGCCCGCAACAAGCTGGTCAACCAGGCCGCCCGGCTCCGGGCCCGGCGGCGCGACGTCCGCCGGGACGCGGCCGCCGGCGACCACGTTCCGCACGTGATCGACGACGCCTCGGACCCGAGCGAGCAGGCGTCGGCCCGGGAACTGCTCGAAAAAGTTCGCGACCGTCTCGACCCCCGGGAGCGGTACCTGGCCGAGCAGCGGGCGCTCGGGCGGACGTGGCAGGACCTGGCGGACGAGCTCGGCGGGACGGACGTCGCCTTGCGGAAGACACTGGCCCGGGCCCTGGACCGGGTGATGACCGGCCTCGGCCTCGGGGACGTCGGCGATGCCTGAGCCCACCCGCGACCTTCTGGACTCGCTCCTCGACCGGCAGGGCCGGGAGTGGCTGGCCGGCCGCCGCCCGTCCGTCGAGTCCCTGCTGAACGGGTCCCCGCTCCGGAACGATCCCGACGCCCAGCTCGACCTGATCTACAACGAGATCGTCCTCCGCGAGGACCTCGGCGAGGAGGCCGCACCCGAGGAGTACACCCGCCGCTATCCGCACCTGCGGGAGGCGCTCGCGCTGCACTTCGAGGTCCACGGGGCGATTCGCGACCCGGTCCTGGTCCAGACGGCCCCCCTCACCGGCGCGGACACCCTGACGGACCCCGTGGCGCGCCGCGGCCTGCCGTGGCCGGACCTGGCGGAGTACGAGCTGATCGGGGTCCTCGGCCGCGGCGGGATGGGCGTGGTGTACAAGGCCCGGCACCACCGGCTCCGCCGCCTCGTCGCGCTGAAGATGTTCGAGCCCGGCCGGCTGCCGCCGCCGCGCGAGGTGCTGCGGTTCCGGGCCGAGGCCGAGGCGATCGCCCGGCTCCGGCACCCGAACATCATCCAGATCTTCGACATCGGCGAGTCCGGCGGGCTTCCGTTCCTCGCGCTGGAGTTGGCCGAATGTGGTACGCTCGCCGACCGCCTCCAGCAGCTCCCGTTCGCGCCCCGGGCGGCCGCGGAGCTGATCGAGACATTAGCCCGGGCGGTCCACCACGCCCACGAGCACGGCATCATCCACCGCGACCTGAAGCCGGCGAACGTGCTCTTCGCGGCGGACCGGGTGAAGGGTCCGGCGCCGGTCGCCGGACCCGGCGGGCCGCCCGCTCTGACCCTCGTCCCGAAGATCACGGACTTCGGCCTCGCCAAGGTCCTGCGGGACGGGACGGATTCGTCCGGCGACACGACCCGCACCGGCGAGCCGATCGGCACGCCGCGGTACATGGCCCCCGAACAGACCACCGGCCGGCACGACCTGGTCGGCCCGGCGACGGACGTTTACGCGCTGGGGACGCTGCTCTTCGAGTGCCTGACCGGCCGGGTGCCGTTCCTGGCCACGAGCGTGGTCGAGACGCTGGACCAGATCCGCTCGGCCGAGCCGCCCTCACCGCGGCGACTGCAGCCGGTGATCCCGCGCGACCTGGGAACGACCTGCCTGCACTGCCTGCACAAGGCGCCGGCCCGACGGTACGCCGATGCGGCGGCCTTCGCCGACGACCTGCGGCGGTTCCTGAACGGGGAGCCGATCATGGCCCGGCCCACGCCGGTCTGGGAGCGGGCGTGGAAGTGGTGCCGCCGCCGCCCGACGCACGCCGCCCTCCTCGCGGTGGCGGGGCTGTTGGTGGTCGGCGGGCTCACCGCCGCCGGGGTCCGGCACCGGATGGAGCGGGACCGCATCGCCCGCACCCGGGCCGAGGTCGAGGGGTTGATCCAGGAGGGACAGGAAGCGCTGTACCGGGACGAGGAGGACACCGCCGCGGCGCGGTTCCGGGACGCCTGGATCAAGGTCCAGGGCGAGCCCGCACTGCGGGACTACCAGACGGGCGTCGCCGGCTGGCTCGACCACGCCCGCCGGGCCGCGAACCGCCAGCGGTGGGCGCAACGGGTCCCGCCGCGGGAGTACGACGAGAAGCGCGACGAGGCACTGCTCCTGAGCCTGCTCCTCGACTCGCCTGGTCGGGCAGGAGTGCCGGCAGCCCGAGAGGCGGTCGCGGCGGCACTGGATCTCACCCTCCCGGCCGACCCGGCCTGGCGGCCGGAGCGGGAACAACTGGTGCTCACGGACGCGGCCTTGGTCCATGCGGAGACCGGGGCCGCGCGGGCCCTGACGCGGCTGGACGAAGCCGCGGGGTTCTCCTCCCGCCTGTTTCACACCCGGCGGGCGGCCTACCTCGACGAGCTCGGCCGCGCCGCCGAGGCGGCCGCCGAGCGGCGCCGGGCCGCGCAGCTCCCGCCGGACGAACTCACGACCCGGTTCGCCGCGGGCACGGACCGCCTCCGCCGCCGGGACTTGCCCGAAGCCGCCCGCGAGTTCGAGGCGGTGCTCGACGCCCACCCCGAGCACTTCACGGCTCGGCTGTTCCTCGCCGTCTGCGCCCTCCACCAGGGCCGCGCGGGGGAGGCGCGGGTCGGATTCACGGCGTGCATCGCCCAGCGGCCCCACTTCGCGTGGACGTACCTCTACCGCGGGCGGTGCGCCGAAATGTTGGGTGATTCCGCCGCCGCGGGGCGCGACTTCGGCCGCGCGGCCGAGTTGCAGCCCGGAATCCCGAACCGGTGAGCCGACATGTCAGGACCCCGTTCCCCCTCGGCCCGGCCACGGGCCCGCCGCGGGTTCACCCTGATCGAGTTGCTCGTTGTGATCGCGATCATCGCGGTGCTGGTCGGGCTGCTGCTCCCGGCCGTGCAGAAGGTCCGCGCGGCCGCGGCCATGACCCAGTGCCGGAACAACCTGCACAACATCGGGCTGGCGTGCCTGAACTACCAGACCGGTTACGGGGTCTACCCCCGGTGCACGGTGCGGCCGCGGGGCTCGACCCCGGTGAACGGCGCGCCGCCGGGCAACCTGAGCAACTGGAATAGTGGGACCTACGAGTCCTGGCTCCGCGAGGTCACGCCGTACATCGAGCAGCCGAACGCCCGGGTGCAGGACGCGATCCGGCTGCTCGGCTGCCCGTTCGACCCCCGCGGCCCGGCCTACAAGGTCCCGGCCTACGGGTTCACGTGGTACGTGGGCCTCTACTCCAACCCCGCGGCCGAGAGCAACGGCATCATCGTCGACGACTCGAAGCTGAAGGCCGCCCTCCGGGTAACGCCCGAGGCGGTGACCGACGGGACGAGCAACACCCTGATGCTGGGCGAGCGGCCGCCCCCGGCCGACGGCCATTGGGGCTGGTGGGACTCCGCGTGCTGCATCCAGGACGGGCTCTCGCCGGTCCGGGGCGACACCAAGATCTACAGTTCCGGGGCCTACGGGAAGTGCCCGAACCCGGCGCCCTACCAGCCGGGCCGGGTCGACGACAACTGTGCGTTCAACGCCCTCTGGGCGTTCCACACGCCGGGCGGCAACTTCTGCATGGGCGACGGGAGTGTCCGCACCATCTCCTACCAGGCCGGCAACCAGCCGGTGGGCGGCACGAGTCTGCTGGAAGGCCTCGCCTCCCGGAGCGGGGGCGAGGTCGTGGGTTCCGATTACTGAGGGAAAGGTCGTCCGGACGAGGCCGGCTCGGCCTTCGGGACCAACTCGTACCCCAGACTCGCCGCCCGACGCTTCAACGATCGCTGCGCCTGGGCCCTGATCTTCGCCTCGTACTCCTTTGCCGCCTGCTCGACCGTGGACCGGGCGCGGATGCGGGCCAGCGCCTCGTGGGCCCGTTCGGGGACACTCACCCGGGCGTCAAGGAAGTACCGGCGGGCGGGCATCCCGCACCCGACGAGCGTGACCCCGCCCTCGTACACCGGGTTGTACCCGGCGTATCCGTCGGCGTGGACGAACCCCTTGTACGCCTTGAGGACCGTAGCCGGGGCGCCCCCGGATTGGCCGACCGAGAGGTCGCACACCAGGTACGGGTTCCCGGCCTCCCCGCCGTAGACCCAGCCGTGGGCCGTCCGCCGGCCCCGGATCCGGTTACCACTAGTATTCGAATACTCGTGGTAACCGGTGCGGCTGCTCCCCCCCGGGTGTCCACCCGCGGGTGCGAGGACCCTCCCGCCCCGACGGATCGCCGCGCGGTCTCGGCCCGGTCGCAGGCTGAGTCCCCGCGGCACACTCCCCGTTCGACGAGTACCGTTCGCGACCGGTACCTGTCGTGCGGGGGGGTTGGTGATCGGCTTTCCGGCCCGTCATGTCCGGGACTGACAGCTCGGGGGCAAGGCGCTCCGGCAGCCCGGACGTTCGACCCCGCACGCGCAACGGGCTGCGGATGCGACCGTGTTGTCGCGCGTCACCCCTGCTCGACCGCTGCGAACAACTCGGACATGGTCATCGCCAGCGCCGCGGCCAACTTCTCAATGTTCACCAGGCTCAGGTTCCGGGTGCCCCGCGCCACGTCGCTCAGGTAGGTCCGGTGGGATGCCGGCCTTGAGCGCCAGGTCTTCCTGGGTCAGGCCCAGTTCCTCACGCCGGAACTTCACGGCCGTGCCGAACCGCTCGCGGACGTCGGGCCTGGCTCGCCACTCCCCGGTTGCACTGACGGTCGCCCCCGGTTGCACTGACGGTCGCAGGGTGCGTGCCGCTCATGACCTCGTCGACGAGTGACCGACCGGGCATCACCGCCCCAGCCGGTCGCGGTGGACCGTTCGGGTCACCGTGTCGTTTCGAGACCCGATGAGCCGGCCGGTCGCGGCCGTGGGAGCGTTTGACCCGGTCGAGGAGCGGCCCCGGGGCATGGGCCTTCGGAGTGGTAGGCCAGCGCCACGGGGCTCGGGGGAACCGTCCCGGTCGGGATGGGGACGGGGCCGGTCGTTACTCGCCCGGTGAGGCCGGGTCGGCGAGGGCGTCGAACCGGAGCAGCTCCGCGGGCGGAACCCCGAGCCCGCCGGCGATCAGGCAGATGTTTTCGAGGCTGACGTTCCGCTCGCCCCGCTCGATGCTGCCGTAGGGCTACCGCACTATGAACCGGTGCCGGACCAACGAGTTAGGAATAGACCGACGGGAGCAACGGAGGGCTCCCGATGCCGATCCCGCTCGCGTCCGTGTTCACCGACCTGCCCGACCCCCGGCGGGAAACGGCCAACAAGCTGCACCCGCTGGTGAACATCCTGGTCATCGCCACCTGCGCGGTGATCGGTGGGGCCGAGACCTGGGAAGTGATCGCGGCCTACGGGGTGTCCAAGACGTCGTTCTTCCAGCGGTTCCTGACGCTGACCCACGGGACCCCGAGCCCGGACACGTTCGAGCGGGTGTTCGCCAAGCGGAACCCGGCCGCGTTCGCCCGGGCGTTCGGCCGGTGGATGGCGGCGGCGTGTGAGGGGACCGGGCGGATCCCGATCGCGATCGACGGG
>JAQGHQ010000037.1 GCA_028288765.1 Gemmataceae bacterium
CGGGCCGGCGGTGTGGACCGTCTCCGCGCGGTCCGCGGGGGCACTGGCGGACGCCGTCCGGGCCGACGCCGCGCTCCTCGACGAGGCCGACCCCGCCCGCCTCGGTGCCCTTGCCGCCGCCGCCCAGACGAGACGAACACACCACCCGCACCGGGTCGCGGTCGTGGCGGACACCCCGGCCGACGCGGCGGCGAAACTCCGCGGTTGGGCCCCCGGCGGCACGGCCCCGGCCGGGGTGTTCGGCGGGGCCGTCGGGGCCGCGCCCCCGACGGTCGCGGTCGTGTTCTCGGGCCAGGGGACGCAGTGGCCGGGGATGGCCCGCGACCTGTTCGAGCGCGACCGGACGTTCCGGGCGACCGCCGAGGAGCTGGACGGCCTCCTCCGGCCGGACTGGGGCCGGAGCCTGATCGAAGAGATCCGCCGCGGGGACGAGTCGGTGTTCCGGTCGGACGTCGGCCAGCCGATCCTGTTCGCGCTGCAAGTGGGGGTGTACCAGCTGCTGTCCGCCCGGGGGGTGCGCCCGGTCGCCGTCCTCGGGCACAGTATCGGGGAGGTGGCCGCGGCGGTCGCGGCCGGGGCCCTGTCCCTGGCGGACGCCGCGCGGGTGATGGTCCACCGCTCGCGCGCCCAGGAGACGACCCGTGGGACCGGGGCCATGGCCGCGGTCGGCATTTCCGAGGAGGCCGCAGGCCCGCTCCTGGCCGCCTTTCCGGGCCGGCTGCACGTGGCCGCGGTGAACGGCCCGACCGACCTGACCCTTGCCGGGGCGGAGTGCGCCGTCCGGGCCGCGGTCGAGGCCCTCGCCGCGAAGGGGACGTTCGCCAAGCTCCTGCCCTTCCCGTACGCGTTCCACTCCCCGGCGATGGACCCGTGCCGCGAGGGCTTCCTCGCGGCCGTGGCGGGCCTGCGCCCGCGGACCGGCGAGATCCCGTTCGTCTCGACCGTGACCGGGACCGAGCTGCCCGGCACCGCCCTCGACGCGGGGTACTGGTGGCGGAACGTCCGGGAGCCGGTGCGGTTCGCGGCCGGGGTGCGGGCGGCGGCCGAGATCGGGGCCGAGCTGTTCGTCGAGGTCGGCCCTCACCCAGGTCTGTTGCGGTACGTCCATCAGACCCTCGGGGGGGCGGTCGTCGTCCCGACCTTGAAGCGGAACGAGGACGGGCCGCGGTGTCTCGCCGAAACGGCCGCCGCCCTGCACGCGCGGGGAGTCCGGCTGGACTGGGCCGCCGGGACCCGGGCCGCCCACGCCGACCTCCCCCGCCACCCGTGGCACCGACAGCCGTTCTGGGCGGAGGGCGAGGACTCCCGCCGCCGCCGGCTGGCCGGGCCGACGCACCCGCTGCTCGGGGTGCGGGAGCCGGGCCCGGTGCGGCAGTGGGAATCGTGTCTGTCGGCCGCGACCTTCCCGTACCTCCCGGACCACGGGTTCCGGACCCGGGCCGTGCTCCCGGCGGCGGCCCACCTGGAGCTGATGCTCGCCGCGGCAAGCGACGGGTCGTTCGCCGAGCCGGTCGGGCTGGACGACATCCACTTCGACCGGGCCCTCTGGACCGATCACCCGGTCATCGTCCGGACCACCCTCGACGCCACGGCCCGGCGGATCACGGTCGCCGCCCGGCCGGTCGACGACACCGACCGGGGATGGGAAGCGTTCAGCCGGGGCGCCCGGCGGGTCGTCGACGCCGCCACCCCGCCGCCCGACGGCCGCACGCCCCCGGCGGACGCGGCGACCGAACCGGCGGACGATCTGTACGCCCGGTTCGAGCGGGCCGGCCACCACTACGGCCCCCTTTTCCGGACCGTCCGCCGGCTGTGGACCAGGGGCGCGGACGTGTGGGCGGAGGTGACCCTGGACCCGGCCCTGCACGCCGAGGCCGGCCGGTATTACATGCACCCGGCCCTGCTCGACGGGGTGCTCCAGGCGGTCCTCCGGGCGACGCCGGTGGACGAGGAGCGGGAGGTGATGTTCCTCCCGCTCCGGCTCGAACGGGTCGAGTGGCGGCGGCGGGCCGGCCCGGCCGTCGTGTGCCACATCCGGAACGTCCATCTTCAGGACGTGCGGTGGTTCGCCGACATCGACCTCTTCACCCCCGCCGGCGAGTGGGTTGCCACCCTGACCGGCTGCTGCTGCGTGACCAAGCCGCAGGACGCCCACCTTACCCGGGGCGAAACGAAGGTCTACCGGGAGGAGTGGGCGGCGGCCCCCCGGGCGGCGGCCGCCGGTGACCTGCCCGCCGCCTGTCTGGTGATCGACCCGGCGGGCACGGCCGGGGAACTGGTCAGGCTGGTGTCGGGGGCAGACCGGTGGGTCGGACACCAGACCGATCCGGCGGACGACCTGACGACCGAATTCCTGGCGCGGGCGGACGGGCGGGGCGCCGTGGTCGTGTGGGCAACTGGGGCACCCGACCAGGAATCGCCCTCGGTCGACGGGGTCGTGGCCCGGCTCGAACCGCTCCTGCGGACCGCCCAGGCCCTCGCCGCGGCGGACGCCGCGGGAGTCACCCTCTGGCTCGTCACCGCCGGGGCGACGTGGGGGCACGACGGCGGGCCCGCCGCCCCCAACCTGCTCACGGCCCCCGCCGCCGGGCTGCTCCGGACGGCGGCGACCGAACTCCCGAAAGTCACCTGCCGGCTGCTCGACCTCGACCCGACAACGCCCGAGGATCACGTCGAACTCGCGCTCGGCGAGCTCTGGGCGCCTCCGCCGGAGGACGAGATCGCCTACCGCGGGGGTCAGCGGTTTGCGTGCCGCCTCCGGCCGACCAACCCCGACACAATCGGGTGGCGGGCCGTACCCGCCGCCGGAGTCGCCGCCTACGACCTGCGGACCACGGAACCGGGAAGCCTCGACGGACTCGCGTGGGTGGAGGCGGACGCCGCCCCGCCGGCCCCGCACGAGATCGAGGTCGACGTCCGGGCGGTCGGGCTGAACTTCCGCGACGTCCTCAAGGCGCTCGACATCTACCCGCTCGCCCCGACCGAACTGCGGTCGTTCGGCGACGAATGTGCGGGGGTGGTCCGGCGGGTGGGGTCCGGGGTGACGGATTTCCGGCCGGGCGACGAGGTAGTCGTGATCTCGGCGCACGGGTTCGGGAACCGCATCCGGGTGCCGGCCGTCCTCGCCGCCCACAAGCCCGGGAACCTGTCGTTCGAGCAGGCAGCCACCATCCCGATCGCCTTCCTCACCGCCGACTACTGCCTGGCCGACGTCGCCCGCCTGGCGCCCGGGGAATCGGTCCTGATCCACGCGGCGGCCGGCGGGGTCGGCCAGGCCGCGGTCCAGGTCGCCCGGCGGCTCGGGGCCGAGGTGTTCGGCACGGCCAGCCCGGAAAAGCACGACTTCCTCCGATCGCAGGGCGTCAAGCACGTCTTCCACTCCCGGAACCTGTCGTTCGCCGATGGGGTCCGGGAGGCGACCGGCGGGCGCGGGGTGGACGTCGTCCTCAACTCGCTCTCCGGCGACTTCATCCCCCGCAGCCTCGAACTCCTCAGGCCGGACGGTCGGTTCGTCGAGATCGGGAAGAAGGACATCTTCCAAAACACCGCCCTCGACCTGCACCCGTTCCGCAACAGCGTATCGTTCCACGCCGTCGACCTGGCCGGGGTGATCGCCCGGAAGCCGGAATGGATCGGCCGGCGGTTGCGGGGGCTGATGGATCTATTCGCCCGCGGGGAATACACCCCCCTCCCCTCGACGACCTTCCCCGCCGGCCGCGTCGGGGACGCGTTCCGCCTGATGGCCCAGGGCAAGCACCGCGGGAAGCTGGTGGTCGCCACCGACTCCTCCAGCCCGCCCGACCGCGTCCTCTGCCACGCCCGGCCCGTCGTCCGGCCCGACGCCTCGTATCTCGTGACCGGCGGCCTGTCTGGGCTCGGGCTCCGGACGGCGGAGTGGCTCGCGGCCCAGGGGGCGCGGTGGCTCGTCCTGGCCGGCCGCGGCGGGCCGAAGTCCGACGCCGCCCGGGACGCCCTCGCCGCCCTCACGGCCCGCGGGGTGCGAGTCGAGTTGGCGGCGTGCGACGTGACCGACCCGGCCGCGGTGGCCGGGCTGATCCAGTCCCCCGACCCGGCCCGGCCACCGCTGCGGGGCGTGGCCCACTCGGCGATGGTCCTCCACGACGAACCACTCGCTCGGGTTGACCGGGCGGCGCTGGAAAAGGTGCTCGCCCCGAAAGTGGCGGGCGCATGGAACCTCCATCTCGCGACCCGCGCCCTGCCACTCGACTGGTTCGTGATGTACTCCTCGGTCGCCACCTTGCTCGGGTCGGCCGCCCAGGCGAGCTACGTGGCCGCCAACCGGTTCCTCGACGCCCTCGCGTGGCACCGCCGGGCGGCGGGCCTGCCGGCCCTCGCCGTGAACTGGGGCCCGCTAGCCGAGGTCGGGGTCGTTGCCGACAACGCGGCCCTGGCGCGATACCTCGAATCCGTCGGGCTCGGGCTTCTCCCGCCGGACGAGGTGTTCCGGTTCCTGAAGTTCCTCCTCCGCCGCGACGTGACCACCGCGGGGGTGGTGCGCGTGGACTGGGCCAGGGTCCGGGAGACGAGCCCGGCCGCGCGGCAGTCCCACCGGCTCGGGGAGGTGCTGGAGCAGCGCGGCGAGGGGGGGGCCCAGGCGGCCGGGTCGGACGCGCTCGCCGCGTTCCTCGCCCGCCCGGCCGACGACCGGCCCGCGTTCCTGCTGGGCCACCTCCGCCGGGCGCTGGCCGCCGTCCTCCGGGCGGACGAAGCCGCCCTCGACCCCGCGTCCCCGCTCACCAGTTTCGGCGTCGACTCGCTCATGGCGTTCGAGTTCAAGCTGCGGATCGACCGCGACTTCCGGACGGACGTCCCGATCGACCGGCTGTCCGCCGGCACCACCCTCACCGAGCTCACCGCACTCCTCGTGCGGCAGCTCACGGCCGAGCCGGCGGGCGACTGCCCGGCCGGCGGGTCGTGTGCGCCCTCGCCGCCCCCCGCCGCGGCGCCCGCCCCCTGTCCCGTTCTGGCGGCGGACCCGGCCCCGCGCGACGAATACCTTCGCGTGCTCACCCGGACCTCGGCCAACGGCCTCCTGGAGGGTCTGAGGTTCGACGCCGCGGCCCTGTTGTACGTCCCGGACCGGGTGTCCACCGTCGGGGGCGTGGCCGACGACCAGCTCGGCGGGCTGTTCGGCCACGACCCGTTCGTCAGCCATCTGTACGAGCTTCCGCTCGGGCGGATCGGGGTCATCACCCTGCCCGTCCGCGGGAAGGACCTGATGGCCCCGGCGGGGGTGGCGGGGCTGGTCCGGAAGGCCGGGGACCTGGCCCGCCGGCGGGGGGCCAGCTGCGTATCTCTTACCGGCCTGATCCCGTCCGCCACCGATTACGGGCGGGCGGTCCGGGAATGGTTCGGGGACGCCGGGCCGCGGGTCACGACCGGGCACGCGACCACCACCGCGGCCGTCGTCCTCAACCTCCAGAGCATGCTGGAACAGGCCGGCCGCTACCCCGGGTGGGAACACCTCGCGGTCCTCGGCCTCGGGTCGATCGGGCAGTCGTGCCTGGCCCTGCTGCTCGACGTCCTCCCCCACCCGCGGGCGCTCACCCTCTGCGACGTGTTCGCGAAGCAGGACGAGGTGACCGCGCTCGCCCGCGGGCTGCGGGAGCGGCACGGGTTCCGCGGGCCGGTCCAGGTGCTCGCGTCCGACCGGGGCCTGCCCGACGGGCTGTACGAGGCGACCACCATCCTGACGGCGGTCAGCGTCCCGGACGTGATCGACGTCGACCGGCTCCGCCCCGGGACGGTCGTCGTCGACGACTCCTACCCGCCCGGGTTCCCGCTCGACCGGGCGGTCCGGCGGGCCGAGACGGCCGCCGACCTGTTCTTCGGGAACGCCGGGATGGTCCGCCTCGCCGACCCGATCCGGGAGACCGTCTTCCTCCCGCCCGGGGCCGAGCAGATGGTGGCCCGGTTCGGGCCGGATGCGTTCGTCCGGGAACTCGCCCGCGACCCGCGGGAGCTGACGGCGTGCATCCTCTCGGCGCTCTTGACGGACCGGCACGAGGGGTTCCGGGCGACGGTCGGGCTGGCCGACCTGCCGGACCTCCGGAGCCACTATCGCGGGCTCACCCGGCTCGGGATCACCGCCGCCCGTCCCCAGTGCGGCACCTACTTCATGCCCGACGACCTGGTCCGAAAGTTTCGGACCGGGTTCGCGACCCGGGCCGACGGCCCAGTGTCCGCCGCCCCCTGACCCGGTCAGCGGCCGGGCACCGGCTGCGGGTCTGTCGTCGGCCGGCCGTCGTAGTCCTGCCAGAGGTGCCGGTCGAAGTCGTATAAGCGGCAACGGCGGAATAGCCTCAGGAGGTATGCCGCCGTGAACCGCTCGGCAGTCATCTCCTCACCGACAGCCGCGGCCAGTTCGGCCTGTGCGGCGGGCAAATGGTGCAGCGGGATACGCGGGTCGACGTGATGGGCGGTGTGATCGAAGAAATTGTGAAAAAGCCGGTTCGTCCCAAACGGCATGATAATGTGCGGCGTGTTCCGGAGGGTGTCCCGGGGGGACCGCCCGGCCCGGTCGGCGAACCAGACGGCCCCGGGGTGGGTGTGGGTGATGAAGTCGATGACCCCGCTCACGGTCGCCCATACGAAGAACGGGACGATGACCCCGAAGAGCAGCAGCGCGGGCGGCGGGAGCGGGGCCGCCCCCGTCAGGTCGCCGGTCGCCCGCTCGAGCACCGTCATCCCCGCCCAGAGCCCGGCGACAAATCCGCAAACCACGAGCCGGTCGGTACGGAACGCAGCCCACCGCCGGCCCACGGCGATCCGCCGCGGCCAGAATAAGTAGGGCAGCCAGTACTCGAACACCCAATAGAACCCCGTCCCGACCGGCGTCCGGAGGAACCGATACCACCCCCGCCGCCACACCCCCCGCGCCCGGTACTCGGCCAGACTCAACGGCGGCCAGGTGGTATCTTTCCCCCGGATTCGCAGGTGGGCGTGGTGTCGGGTGTGGTGGTCGATCACCCAGCTCGTCAGCGGGGTGAGCGCGGGGAGGAACGCGGCCCGGGCGATCCACCGGTTCAACCGGGTCGAAGACGTGAGGTTGTCGTGGGCCGCGTCGTGGGCCAAGCCGAACAGTCGCCCGACGGTGAACCCGGTGAGCACGGCACAGAGGCCCTTGAGCCACAGTCCGGGGAGAACGCAAAGCCCGCCGATCAAGACG
Organism: Gemmataceae bacterium; assembly: GCA_028288765.1. Classification (GTDB taxonomy): domain Bacteria; phylum Planctomycetota; class Planctomycetia; order Gemmatales; family Gemmataceae; genus Urbifossiella. Next base: position 7,190 of record JAQGHQ010000037.1, read on the forward strand.
AGGTAGGTCGTGAAATCGGCGGCGAATAGTGCCACCCCCCGAGCGCGGCCCCGGCGACGGTGCTCGGGGGCCATGACGTTCAGGAGAGTGCCGGGGTTCGGACCGGGCGCGGGACGGGGAGGCGCGGCGGGTGTCACGGGTCGGCCACCTGGTGTGGGGCAGCGGGCGGTGTGTGGTCCACGCCGCCCTGCCGCATGGCGGCTGCGGGTGTGGCGGTTATAACGGCTAGGGCCGCCGGCCGGCAAGACCGCGTGCGTGCCCGAGTGTCTTGGGGGCGACGGTAACAGACTGGGAGAAAAGCCCGATGACGACCGCACCGGCCGCGCCCCGAGGGGCCGAGATCCGATCCGCCCATCGGATCGTGCGCACGCTGTTCACACCCGTCCCGTGGTACTACTGGCGTGAACTGGTTCTCACCGGGCTTGCGGCGTGGGGCGCATTCCTGCTCGCCGCCGGAGGCGCGGACTCGGTCCCCGCGACGGTCTGTCTGACGGCCCTCGCCGCCCTGCTCTGGTACCGGGCGGTGGCGATGGTCCACGAGCTCACCCACCAGCGGCGGGACGAGATCCCCGGGTTCCATTCCGCCTGGAACGTGCTGGTCGGGGTCCCGTGGCTGCTCCCGTCGGTGATGTACGAGCGGGTCCACACCGCCCACCACAAGAAGACGACCTACGGGACTGCGGCCGACCCCGAGTACCTGCAGCTCGCCGGCCGGCCGTGGGCGGTGCTTGGCTACCTGGGGTTCTCCTTCGTTGCCTTCCCGCTCCTGTCCGCCCGGTTCCTCATCTTCGCCCCGCTCTCGTGGGTGGTCTCGCCGCTCCGCCGGGTCCTGGTCCGGTCGTGGTCGAGCTACGTCATCAACATCTGGTACGTCCGGCGGATGTCGCCCGCCGAGCGGCGCCGGCTGGTCGTCTGGGAGTGTCTGATCCTGCTCGCGTGGTGGCCGCCGCTCGTACTCACCCTCGCCGGCGAATTGCCGTGGCGGTGGCTCGTCTGCTGGTACGCCGTCTACACGACCGCCCTGCTCCTGAACCGCGTGCGGATGCTGACCGCCCACCACTTCGCCCTGGACGGCCGGCCGACCGACCACCTCGGCCAGTTCCGGGACAGCATCGACACCCCGGCCGGGTGGTGGGCCGAGCTGTGGGCCCCGCTCGGGATGCGGTACCACGCCCTGCATCACCTCTTCCCGACCCTCCCGTTCCACAACCTGAGGGCGGCGTACGACCAGCTGGCCGCGAGGCTTCCGGCCGGGTCGTTCTACCACGCAGCCACCGGCCCGGGGCTGTTCGGGTCCCTCCGCCGGTTGGTCTCACGGCGGCGGTAAACTTGTGAACACGAGGCCGCGCCTGGAATTGCCGCCGGGGTTCGGTACGCTGACGACACACCGGGAGGCGCAAGACATGGCCGAATCGCCGTGGGTGATCGATGTAACGGCCGAGAACTTCCAGGCCGAGGTCATCGACCGGTCCGCCCAGAGGCCGGTGGTCGTCGACTTCTGGGCCCCGTGGTGCGGCCCGTGCCGGACCCTCGGCCCCGCCCTCGAAGCCCTCGCCGCCGAGAAGGCCGGGGCGTTCGTCCTCGCCAAAATCAACACCGACGACTTCCCCGACCTGGCCAGCGCCTTCCGGGTCGAGGGCATCCCCGCCGTGTTCGCGGTCCGCGACGGCAAACTGGTCGATCAGTTCACCGGGCTCCTGCCCGAGGACGAGATCCGGCAATTCGTCGACCGCCTTAGCCCATCCGACACCGACAACGAGCTCGCCCGCGCGCTCGAACTGGAAGGCCGCGACCCGGCCGCCGCCCAGGTCGCTTACCGGGCGATCTTCTCGGCCGACCCGGACAACCCCGCCGCCCGGGTCGGGCTCGCCCGGGCCCTCCTCGCGAGGCCCGGGAACGAGACGGAGGCCCATGAGCTGCTCCGCCCGGTCGAGGTCGGCGACCACGCGCTGGAGGCGGACCGCCTCCGGGCGATGATCGCGCTCCGCGAGGTGCCCCATTCCGACGCCGACCTGTCCGCCGCCCGCACGGCCGCGGACAAAGGGGGTGATGACGCGGAAGCGCATTACCGGCTCGGGCGGGTCCTCGCCGCCCGCGGGGAATACGCCCCGGCGATGGATGCCCTGCTCGCCGCGGCCGAGACGGACAAGAAGCTCGGCGGGTCCGCCGTCCGCGAGCTCATGGTGAACATTTTCAACGTGATCGGCCCGCGCAGCCCGGAAGCCGACGACTACCGCGGCCGGCTGCGGAACCTACTGTACTGATGCCGGCCGCGGGCCAATGACGAATGCCCCACCGGCTGGGAAATGACGAATGCCCCACCAATGACCCACCAATGACGAAGGAAGACCCGGACGACCTCGGTCTTCCTTCGTCATTGGTGGGTCATTGGTGGGGCATTCGTCATTGTTTCTATTTTCCGCCGAGCTTTTCCATCGTGAGCTCGGGCTGCCACATCGAGAGGAACGAGGGCAGCTTGGTCCGGTCGAGCCCGGGCAGGTTGGGGAGCAGCCCGGCCCCCTGGAGCGGGATGTTCGCTGTCACGGCGTACACCGAGTGGGCCGGGTCGTTGTTCCGCCGGTAGAGCACGACCTCTGGCCGGGCCCCGGGGCCGGCCGCACACCCGAGCTGGGCCGTGAGCTGAAGGGCCGTGTCCATGTCGCCGATCTGATCGACGAGCCCCCGGGCCCGGGCCTGGGAGGCGGTGAAGATCCGCCCGTCGAACGACACATCGTCCGGCTTGATCTGCGGCCGGCTCTTCCGGATGTCGGCGATCTGCTCCCCGTGGAACTCGTCCGCCATCGCCTGGAGCAGCTGCTTCTCCTCCGGCTTCAACGGCCGGGCCGACGACCCGATGTCCACCCGCTCCCCGGCCTTGATCGGCTGCGGGATCACGTTGAACTGGGCCATCAAGTCCTGGAGGTTGAACAGATTCAACACCACCCCGATTCCGCCGGTCACGGTCGTCGACCCGGCGACGATCTGGTCGGCGGCTGACGCCAGATGATACGCCCCGCCGGTCGCCGTGTCCAGCAGGCAGGCGATCACCGGCCGGCCGGTCCGGGCCTTGAACCGCTCCAAGTCCCGCCGCATGGCGGTACACGCGGCCACCCCGCCGCCGTGGCTGTTGATCCGGAGGACGACCGCCCGGACGCACGGATCGGCCTCGGCCGCGAGGAGCTTCTCCCGGAACAGGGCGACCGGGTTCTCCCCGACCGACATGGGGCCGACGAACGGGGTGTTCAGGACGACCCCGTCCACGTCGATCACAGCGACTCGTCCGGCCGTCCCGGCCTCCACCACAACCGCCCGGACCGGGCCGGCGATCGGGCTCACCGGGGACAAATCGGTTATCCGGGTGTCGACCGGGCCGTCCAACGCCACCCGGTTCTGCGTCCGCACCGTAAACCGCTGGCACCCACAGGTGAGCAGTACGAGCATCAGAACGGGAAGCATCGTGCGCATCGCCCTTCCCCCACTCGTCATATTTTTCGCCACCCCCGCTAACTCCGGATTTATCGGCCTTCCCGAATCCATAGGATCAGCTTTCCTGCCCCCTACAGCAGGTGCAATCCTCCCGACCCGCCACCAACTCTCGGTTTCATCGCCAAACTCCCCCTGGTTTCGCTTCCTGAATGGCCCGATCGCGCCGTAACTTTCTACACTGCCCAAATTGCCGAATCGGGCTAGAGGTTCGATACTGACATTTCGGGGCCCGGGGTTTCCGTGAGGTTCTCACCGAATAGGTGAAGAATCGCGGGCCGGCTGCGAGGGCGGGATTGCCCGGCCGGAAACCCATTCCTCGCGAGGAGAGTGATGGAACCGACCGACCTGATCGTCCTGACCCCGCCGGGTACCACAGACCCGTCCCTGGCCGTCGCGGCCTGCCGAGCCGGGGCCCGCGGCGCACTCGACCTGGAGTTCGTAGCGGAGGCAGGGCTGGCCGGACGGGCGGTCGGGCAGCTGGCGGCGTTCGCGGGCGGCCGGTTCGGGCTGAGGCTGGGGCGGGACGCCCGGCACGTATTGACCGGCCTGCGAAGTGCCGGAGCTGCCCCCCCGGCCTTCGTCATCCTCGCCGGGGGGAGCCATCCAGATCTCGCCGCCGCGGTTGGGGACGCCCGCGCGGCCGGGATCGAGGTCCTGGTTGAGGCGGTCGGATTCTCCGAGGCTGTGCAGGCGGAAGAACTTGCGGCCGACGGGCTGATCCTGAAGGGGCACGAGTCCGGCGGCCGGGTCGGGGCCGACACGTCGTTCGTTCTCATCCAGAAGTGGCGCCAGCACGCCGACCGCACGGGGGCGTCGGTCCCGTTCTGGGTCCAGGGCGGGATCGGGGCGAATACGGCCGCGGCGTGCCTCGCGGCCGGGGCCCGCGGGGTCGTTCTCGACTCGCAGGTACTGCTCGCGCGGGAATCGCCCCTGGGCGAAGCCGCCCGGAAGCGGGTGGCCGGGCTCGACGGGAGCGAGACGGTGGTCCTGGGCACCCGGCTCGGTGAACCATACCGACTCTACGCCCGAGCCGACAGCTCGGCGGCGCAAGAGTTGATCAAGGAAGAAGAACGGCTTCACGCCGCCGGCCTCCCGGCCGACGAGATGCTGGCCGCCTGGCGGACGGCCGTCCGCGGGCGGGCGGCGATCGACCCGGCGGACGGGGCCTGGCTGGTCGGGCAAGACGTGGCGACCGCGGCCGGCCTCGCCGCCAAGGGCATGACCGTGGCCGGGATCGCCCAGCTAATCTGCGACCGGGCCAAGAAGCAGCTCGACGCCGCCCGCCGCACCCGTCATCTCGCGGAAGGCAGCCCGCTCGCCGTATCGCACCGGACGAAGTACCCGATCCTGCAAGGCCCGATGACCCGGGTGAGCGACACGGCCGCGTTCGCCGACGCCGTCGCCCGCGGGGGGGCCCTCCCCTTCCTCGCCCTCGCCCTGCTCCGCCGGGCCGAAACGGATCAACTGCTCGCCGAAACGAAGGCGAAGCTCGGCAACAAGTCCTGGGGCGTCGGCATCCTCGGGTTCGTGCCCACCGAGATCCGGGCCGAACAGCTCGACGCCATCCGCACGCACAAGCCGCCGTTCGCGATCATCGCCGGGGGGCGGCCGGACCAGGCCAAGGAGCTGGAAGCGCAGGGCATCCCGACTTACCTGCACGTCCCCTCGCCGGGCCTGCTGCGGATGTTCCTGAAGGACGGGGCCCGCCGGTTCATCTTCGAAGGGCAGGAGTGCGGCGGGCACGTCGGCCCGCGGGCCAGCTTCGCCCTCTGGGAGGCGATGGTCGAGGTCCTCGGCGACCACGTCGGGGGGCGGCCCGGCGACGACCTGCAAGTCGTCTTCGCGGGCGGGATTCACGACGCCCTCTCGGCGGCGATGGTGGCGGCCCTCAGTGCCGGCCTGGCCGGCAAAGGCGTGAAGGTCGGGGTGCTGCTCGGCACCGCGTACCTGTTCACGGAGGAAGCCGTCGAGGCCGGCGCGATCACCGCCCGTTTCCAGGCGGAAGCCCTCGGCTGCGCCGACACCGTCCTGCTGGAAACCGGCCCCGGGCACGCGATCCGGTGCATCCCGACGCCCTACGCCGAGACGTTCGAGGCCGAGAAGCGGAAGCTGCGGGGCGAGGGCAAAAGCCCGCTCGAAGTCGGCCTCGCCCTGGAACGGATGAACCTCGGCCGGCTGCGGGTCGCGAGCAAGGGGGTGGACCGGGCCGCCGCCGGGGCCGGAAACGGGACCGGGCTCGCCGCCGTCCCGGAGGACGACCAGTTCCGGCGCGGGATGTACATGATCGGGCAGGTGGCCGCCCTCCGGAGCGCGGTCACCACCGTCGCCGACCTCCATGCGGACGTGGCCGCCGGGCCCGAGAAGATCCTGAGCACCTCCGTTTCGCCGATCCTGCTACCGGCCGAACCGCCCGCCCCGCCCCCGTGCGACGTGGCGATCGTCGGCCTGTCGTGCTTCTACCCGAAGGCCGGCGGGCTCTGGACGTACTGGGAGAACATCCTCTCGAAGGTGAACGCGGTCATCGAGATCCCGCCGTCCCACTGGGACTGGCGGGCGTACTACGACCCCGACCCCCGGGCCAAGGACAAGATGGTGTCCAAGTGGGGCGGGTTCATGAGCGACGTCCCGTTCGACCCGCTCAAGTACGGGATCACGCCGAAGAGCATCCCGAACATCGAGCCGCTCCAGCTCCTCCTGCTCGAAGCGGTCAACCAGGCGATCGCCGACGCCGGGTACGCCGACCGGCCGTTCAACCGGGACCGGACCTGTGCCATCCTGGGCGTCGGCGGCGGCGGGATGCCCCTGTCGGTGGCCTACGGGTTCCGGGCGTGCATGCCGCTGCTCGACTCCATCCCGGGCGTGCCCGTCAAGTCGGCGCAGGTCATCGAACTCGGCGAGGGGATTCTCCCGGAGTGGACGGAGGACTCGTTCCCCGGCATCCTCTTGAACGTGGCCGCCGGGCGGGTGGCGAACCGGTTCAACCTCGGCGGCCCGAACATGGCGATCGACGCCGCGTGCGGGTCGTCCCTCGCCGCCCTTTACGCGGGGGTGCGGGAGCTCAACGACGGGACCAGCGACGTGGCCGTGGTGATGGGGGCCGACGCGGTCCAGACGCCGTACGCCTACGTCGCATTCAGTAAGACGCACGCGCTGAGCCCGAAGGGCCGGTGCCGGCCGTTCGACGCGGAGGCCGATGGGATTGTCCTCGCCGAGGGGATCGGCGTCGCCGTCCTCAAACGGCTCGCCGACGCCGAACGGGACGGCGACCGGGTCTACGCCGTCATCAAGGGCGTCGGGGCGTCGAGCGACGGCCGCGACAAGGGCCTGACCGCCCCGCGGGCCGAGGGGCAGCTGCGGGCGCTGCACCGGGCGTACGCCCAGGCCCGGATCTCGCCGGCCCGGGTGGGACTGGTGGAAGCCCACGGCACCGGCACCGTGGTCGGCGACCAGACGGAGGCCCGGGCGATCGGCCAGCTGCTCCGCGACGCGGGCGGGGCCGCGCAGTCGGCCGCGCTCGGGTCGGTCAAGTCGATGATCGGGCACAGCAAGTGCGCGGCCGGGCTCGCCGGGCTCATCAAGACGGCGTTCGCCCTTCACCACAAGGTCCTCCCGCCGACCCTCGTCGAGGCCCCGAACCCGAAGGCCAACCTCGACGGCGGGCCGCTCTTCCTGAACACCGAGCCGCGGCCGTGGGTCCACGGGGCCGACCACCCGCGGACCGCCGGGGTGAGCGCGTTCGGGTTCGGCGGGACGAACTTCCACACGGTCCTCGAAGAGTACACCGGCGACTACCTGAACCGGCCGGCCGCCGGGTTCCGCCGGTGGCCCGCCGAACTGTTCGTATGGCGGCGGCCGGACCAGGCCGCCTTGACGACGAGCCTGAAGCAGTGCCGCGACGCCCTTGCCGCCGGGGCGACGCCGGAGCTGGCGGACCTCGCCGCCTCGGTCTGGCAGTCGAGCCGGGCCGGGACCGGCCAGCCGACGCTCGCCGTGGTCGCCACCTCCCTGGCCGATCTGAACGAGAAGCTCGACGCGGCGCTGGACGCGCTACCGAAGGTGGGCGACGTCCACACCGACCCGCGGGGCATCTACTTCGCGGCGGCCCCGGCGAACGTATCCGGGAAGGTCGCGTTCCTGTTCCCCGGCCAGGGGTCGCAGTACCCCGACATGCTGGCCCAGGTGGCGATGGCGTTCCCCGAGGTCCGCAAAGTCCTCGACCGGGCCGAGCGAACGCTCGCCGGCCAGCTCGACCGGCCGCTCGGGAAGTTCATCTACCCGCCGTCGCCCTTCTCGCCCGACCAGGAAGCGGCGAACCGGAAGGACCTCCAGCGGACGGAAGTGGCCCAGCCGGCGGTCGGGGCGACGGGCCTCGGGATGTACCAGCTGCTCACCGCCCTCGGGATCGAGGCCGACTTCCTGGCCGGGCACAGCTACGGCGAGTACGTCGCGCTCGCGGCGGCCGGGGCTCTCGGCGAGGGCGATCTCATCACCCTCTCGCACCGCCGCGGGCAGGTCATCAAGGCCGCGGCGGCCGCGGCGCCGGGCGGGATGATCGCCGCCGATGCCGCGCCGGACGCCATTGTCCCGGTGCTGAACGGCGTGGCGGGGGTGTGGGTGGCCAACCACAACTCGCCGGGCCAGACCGTGATCGCCGGGACGGACGACGGCCTCAAGGCCGCGGCCGGGAAGCTCCAGGCGGCCGGCGTCCGGGCCCAGCGCATCCCGGTGGCGTGCGGGTTCCACTCGCCGCTGATCGTGGGGGCGAAGGACCCGCTGGCGCGGGCCCTCGCCGCGGCCCGGTTCGCCCCGCCGCGGAAGACCGTCTTCTCGAACACGACGGCGGCCCCGCACCCGGCGGACGGCCCCGCCATCGCCCGCCAGCTGGCCGACCATCTCGTCTCACCGGTCCGGTTCGCGGACGAGGTCGCGGCGATGCACGCGGCCGGGGCGCGGGTGTTCGTCGAGGTCGGGCCGCAGGGGGTGTTGACCGGGCTGGCCGGCCAGATCCTCGCCGGCAAGCCCCATCTCGCGGTCGCCTCCGACCTGAAGACCCGGCCGGGGCTGGCCCAGCTCGCCCACCTGCTCGGCCAGCTGCTCGCGGCCGGCGTCCCCGCGAAGCTCGACCGGCTGTTCCAGGGCCGGGGCGTCAATACGTTCGACCTCGGGAAACTCGGTCCCGATACGGGCAAGCCCAAGTTCTCGCCGACGACGTGGGTGGTGAGTGGCGTCCGGAGCCGCCCGCTGAACGGCCCCGAGCCGCGGCTGCTCGGCCAGCCTCAGCCGGAAGGTGTCAAGCCTGCGGCGGCGAAGCCCGTTCCCGTGTCGGGTGCGGCGGCCGCGCCCCGCCCGTCGTCCGTCGTTCCGGCCCCAGTCGTTCCGGCCCCGGGTGCCATTACCCTCCCCCAACCTGTTCTTCCCCGTGTAGTCCCCCCGCCCGCCGTCCCCGTAAGCCCGCGAGCGCTGATGAACACCACAGAGACACCCCCCACTCAGTTGTCCCCGTCGGCCAACGGGTCTCCTCACTCCCAGCCCGTGACCGAGGGTGCCGCCCAGGTGATGATGCGGTTCCAGGACGTGATGGCCCGGTTCCTCGAGACCCAGCGGAGCGTGATGCTCGGCTTTCTCGGGTCGTCCGGGGGCGTCCCGGTCCCGTCCGCCAACGGGTACGCCCACTACCCCAACGGGAATTCGCCGAACGGGAGTGGGTACGGGCATTCGACCGGGAACGGTCACGCCGCCCCGGCCCAACCGCCGGCGGTGACGAACCGCCTCGCGGCGGTGGAGCCGGCCGACCCGCGGCCCGTCCCGCCCCCGCTCGCCGCCAGGACCAACACGCCCCCGGTCGCTCCGCCCCCGGCCGAGGCGAACGGCAAGCACCCCGCCGCGGACGCCCCGCCGGCCGCGGCCGGCCCGCTCGACCGCGACACCCTGCTCGCCCGGCTCCTCGATCTCGTGAGCGAGCGGACCGGCTACCCGAAGGAGGCGCTGAGCATCGACCTCGACCTGGAGGCCGACCTCGGGGTCGACTCGATCAAGCGGGTCGAGGTCCTCGGGGCCCTCGCCGAGTCGATCGGCACCGGGGCCGACGGGAATCAGCCGACCCTCGAGATGGAGAAGCTGTCGGTCATCAAGACGCTCCGCGGGATCGCCGACTACGTGATGGGGGCGCTGACCGAGACGGCCCCGCAGCCGTCGGCGAACGGGAAGCACGAGAAGCCCACCCCCGCGCCCGCCGCGACCGAGTTGCACCCCGGCGCCCGGCAGGGCGAGGTCCAGCGGCTCGTCGTCAGGCTGGTCGACACCCCGCTCCCCGCCCGCCCGCAGCTCGCCCCGCCGGCCGGCACCATCCTCCTGACCGACGACCGCCAGGGGACCGCCCGGGAGCTGGCCGACCGGCTCGCCGAACTCGACGTGAAGACGGCCCTGATCCGGACGGCCGACGGCGGGGCGCTGCCGGAGGGCGTGTTCGCCGCCGACCTGACCGACCCGGCCGCGGTCGCGGACCTGATCGCCCGCGTCCACGCCGCGGTCGGCCCGGTGTCCGGGCTCGTCCACCTGCTCCCGCTCGCCGAGCCGCCCGCCGGGGAAACCCCCGAAGGGCGGATGCGGCGGGAGGTGAAATCGCTCTACCTGCTCGCCCGCGGGCTCGAAGCCGACCTCCGCGAGGCCGGGAAGACGGGCTCCGCGGTCCTCCTCGCGGCGACCGCGATGGGCGGGACGATGGGGTTCGGCGACGACCTGCCGGCCGACTTCTTTGCCGGGCACGGCGGGGTCGCCGGGTTCACCAAGTGTCTCGGGTACGAGTGGCCGGAGGTGACCGTCCGGGTCGTCGACCTGGACGCCTCGATCCCCGCCCCCCGGCTGGTCGACCAGCTGATGGGCGAGCTCGGCGACCCGGACGGGCCGTTCGAGATCGGCCGGACCGCCGACCGGCGGGTGACGTGGCAGGTGGACCCCGGCCCCCTGGAGAAGGACACCCGGGTGGTCGACCTCGGTCCGGACTCGACCGTGCTGATCACCGGCGGGGCCCGGGGGATCACGGCCCGGATCGCGCTGGAACTCGCCCGCCGCTACAAGCCCAGGCTGGTGCTCGTCGGCAGCTCGGCCGAGCCGGCCGCCGAACCCCCGGCCACCGCGGGCCTCACGACCCCGGCGGAGCTCAAGGCCGCCCTCATGAAGCAGCTCCCGGCCGAGGGCAAGCCGGCCGCCCCGGCGGCGGTCGAGGCGGTGTACAAGCGGCTGCTCAAGGACCGCGAAATCCGCGGCAACCTCGACGCCATCCGGGCGGCCGGCGGGACCGTCGAGTACCGGGCGGTCGACGTCCGCGACGGGGCCGCGTTCGGGGCGCTGCTCGACGAGCTGAACAAGTCGGGCGGAATCGCCGGGGTGATCCACGGGGCCGGGGTGATCGAGGACAAGCTGCTCCGGGACAAGACCCCGGAGTCGTTCGACCGGGTGTTCGGGACGAAGGTGGACAGCGCGCTGACCCTCGCCCGCAAGCTCGACCCGGCCAAGCTCAAGTTCTTCTCCCTGTTCGCGTCGATCACCAGCCGGTACGGGAACCGCGGCCAGTCGGACTACGCCGCCGCGAACGAGGTGCTGAGTAAACTGGCCTGCGACCTCGACCGGAAGTGGCCGGCCCGGGTGGTCTCCGTCGCGTGGGGCCCGTGGGCCGAGGTCGGGATGGTGGCCGACCTGGAGAAGCACCTGGTCGCCCGCGGGCTGAAGCTGATCCAGCCGGCGGTCGGAGCCGCGTTCGCGGTGGACGAGGTCGTATACGGGACGAAGGGCGAGCCGGAGGTCCTTATCGCGGGCGGGACGGAGCACGCCGCCCGGCCGGCCGGCGCGGCCCCGGCGCAAGCCCCCGTCGCGGTCGGGGCCGAGTAAGGCGAGTCGCGGCCCAGGGCGGGAGCCCCGGGCCGCGGACCGAGCCCGGGACATTCCCCGGGTCCCCATGACACGAAGCCCCCAGAGCCAATGTCTGCCACCCTCACAGCCCCTCAACCCCGACCCGCGACACCGACGACCGGGTGGGACACCGAGGTCGTCGTCGTCCGGGGGGACGACCGCGCCCGCCTGCGCGACCGGGCGGTCGCCCTGGCCGGGTTCGTCGAGCGGCACCCCGGTATCGCCCTGGCGGACCTCGCCGCCACGCTCACCGCGGAGCTGGCCCCAGGCGGGGCCCGGCTCGCGGTGGTCGCCGCCTCGCCCGCCGACCTGGTGACCAAGCTCCGCCGGGCGGCCGACCGCCTCGCCGACCCGACCTGCCGGCAGGTCCGCGATACCGGCGGGGTCTACTTCTTCGCCGCGCCGCTCGCCGACCAGGGTACGGTCGCCCTGCTCTTCCCCGGCGAGGGGGCCCAGTACCTGAACATGCTCGCCGACCTGTGCGGGGTGTTCCCCGAGGTCGAGGAGACGTTCGCCTGGTGCGACGAGATCGCCGCGAACGCCGGCCGGCCCGAAGCCTCTCTCCGCCGGATGCTTCACCTCCCGGCGGGCGCGACGCCCGAGGACCGAACGAAAGCCGAGGCCCAACTCCGCCAGCTCGGGCCCTCGATTTTCGGGGTGCTGGTCGCGGACCAGGCGATCTACCGCGTCCTCCAAAACCTCCAGCTCCCGGTGTCGGCCATCGCCGGGCACAGCGCCGGGGAACTGGCCGCGCTCCTGGTCAGCGGGGCGATGCGGTCCCAGGAGCAACACGGCCCTCGGCTGGCCGAGATCATGGAGATCATGCAGCGACTGGAGGAGGAGACCGGCGGGCCGGACGTCGCGCTGCTCGCGGTCGGGGCCGGGAAGGCCGCGGTGGAGGAAGCCGCCACCGCGGTCGCCGGCGGGTCCGTGGTCGTCGCGATGGACAACTGCCCGCACCAGTGCGTCGCCGTCGGGCCGACCCATCTGGTCGCGGCGGTCGAGTCGGCCCTGCACGAGCGGGGGGTGATCTGCGAGCGGTTGCCGTTCCGCCGCCCGTACCACACCCCGCTGTTCGAACCGTGGATGGGGGCGTTCCGGGAGTTGTTCGCGGGCGTCCCGTTCGAGAAACCGCACACGCCGGTGTACTGTTGCTCCACCGGGGGGAAGTTCCCTGACGACCCGGACGCCGCCCGGGACCTGGCGGTGAATCACTGGGTGAACCCGGTCGAGTTCACGCGGATGGTGGAGACGATGTACGCGGACGGGGTGCGCGTGTTCGTGGAGGCCGGGCCGCGGGGCAACCTGTCGGCGTTCGTGGAGGACATCCTGCGCGGCCGGGCGTTCGCCGCGATCCCCGCGAACGTGTCCCGCAAGACCGGCCCGACGCAGATCAACCACCTCGTCGCCCAGCTCGCCGCACACCACGTCCCGCTGAACCTGGCGCACCTCTACGCCGGGCGCGAGACCCGGCCGGTGGGGTGGGAGCAGGTTTCCCCCTCGTCCCTTGAACGAGAGCAGGCGGGGGCGGGCGGACCGACCCGGCAAGTACCCGCCCCGGCCCCCGGTCCGGCGGCCGAACCGGCTTCGCCTCCACCGGGAGAGAGCAACAAGGTCGTCGCCGTGAACGCCTACCTCGCTGTGATGGAGCAGTTTCTCGACGTGCAACGCGCGGTGATGGAAGCATTCCTCACCGGTCACGCGGCCCCCGGCGCGCTGCCCGAACTGAGCCTGCCGGGGGAGGCATTCCTGCCCGGTCTCTTCGACGAAACGGCCGAGCCGGCGGCCCCGCCCGGCCCGGACCAGGCACCCGCTCCACCGTACTGTCTCGTCGGCCAGATCGAACGCCTGGACCCGGGCCGCGAGGTGGTCTTCCGCCGGGTGATGGACGAGCGGGAAGACCGGTACGCGGACGACCACACGCTCGGCGGCCGGGGCGTCAGCCGGGTGGACCCCGGGCAGAACGGGCTGCCCATCCTGCCGATGACCTTCAGCCTGGAGGCGATGGCCGAGGCCGCCTTGCTCCTCGTCCCGGGCAAGGTGGTCGTCGCCTTCCGGAACATCCGGCTCTACCGCTGGCTGCCGTTCGACCCGGACCCGACCACCCTCGAGGTCCACGCGGTCGTCGCGGCGGTCGACCCGGAAACCGGCACCGTCGAGGTGAAGGCCGACGTCCGCGACCTGGGCAACTCGTTCCTCCGCGACGCGGCGAACAAGGTCGCGTCGGAAGCGGTCGTCGTCCTCGCCGATCGCTACCCCGACCCGCCGGCCCCGCTCCCCTTCCGCCTCACCGACGAACAAGCGTGCAAATCGTCGGTCGAAGACCTCCGGCGGAACATGTTCCACGGCCCGCTATTCCAGATGATCCGGTCGCTCGGCCGGACCGGGCGGGAGGGCATCGAGGGGACGCTGGAGGTCCAGCCCCGCGACCGCTGGTTCCGGTCGACCCCCGACCCGCGGGTCGCGATCGACCCGGTCCTCGTCGACGCGGCCATGCACATCCTCGGGGCGTGGCACCTGGAACAGCCGGACTGGACCGGCCGCATCCTCCTGCCGATCGGGGTCAACCGGATCGAGTTCTTCGGCCCGATCCCGCCGGCCGGGAGTCACCTCCTCCTGCGCGGGCACAACGAGGAGGAGACGGCCCGCCAGGTCCGGCACGGGGTCGAGCTGTTCGCCCCGGACGGCCGGCCCTGGCTGCGGATGACGGGGGCCGGGTACTGGCGGTTCTACCTGCCGTTCGGGCACGTCAACTTCTTCGGCCCGAAGGACCAGTACTTTCTCAGCCGGGTGTGGCCGGAGGCCGTCCCGCCGCAACCCGCGGGGGCCCCGCCGCGGCGGTGTTACCTCCTCGAACCCCCGGCCGACCTCAAGCAGCCGGTGCTCCGGGCCGCCGGCGCGCGGGTCACGATGACGCCCCGCGAACTCGTCGAGTTCGGGGCCTGGACTGGCACCGACGCGGGGCTGAACGACTGGTTCTTCGGCCGGATGCTGGCGAAGGACGCGGTCCGGGCGGTGTGGGCCGAGAAGCACGGCGAGGCGTTCTTCCCCGCCGACATGGAGACCGACCTGGTGGACGGCCGGCTCGTCGTCCGCCCGCGCGGCGCGGCGCCGGCCGAGCCGTTCCCGCCCGTGGCTGTGGCGGTCGCGGACGGGACGGTGGCGGCGGTCTCGGGGTTCGCGCGGGCGGTCGGGATCGCGCTCGTGCCGGTGCCGAAGGGGGGCGGGGCGGACGCCGAGCGGGCGGCGCGCGAGCGGGCGGCGTGTCTCGCCGTCGCCGACGCGCTCCGGCTATCGGCTGACGATTGTACGGCCGCCGCCGCGGACCCGGCCTCCGGCGCGGCGGTCGTGACCCTTACCCCCGCGGCCCGCGCCCGTTACTCTGAGCTGGGCGGGCGCGTGCGGGTTCAGACGGCCCGGCAGAAGAACGTGGTCGTCGCCACGACCCTGTGCGAGACGGACGGCGGATGAGAAGCCCGGACCAGATCCTCGCCGACCTCGCGGAGGTGGTGCGGCGGACGTTCCCGGACCGCGAATACGCCGGCCCGGTCTCGGCCGACACGCGCGCCTTCGCCGACCTCGGGATGGCGTCGATCGACCTCATCGTCCTGGCCGAGAAGCTCGAAGGGGTCTACGGCCGGCGGCTTCCGTTCGGCCAGTTCCTGGCGGGGCTGCGCGACCGCGGGGCGGACGACGTGGGGCTGGGCGAATTGGTCGCGTTTTTGCAACACCACGTTGCGTGAGGCGGGCCGCCACGGCGGGCGGCCCCTACCGGGAACGGAATCGTCGACTTGATAGGGGCCGCCCGCAGGCGGCCCGCACATGGACGACCGATGCCCGAAGTCGAGGTAAAAGGGACGCGATTGTACTACCAGCAAGCCGGGTACGGTCCGGACGTGGTACTGGTCCACGCGGTCACGAGCAACCAGGCCGTGTGGCTGTTCACCGGGCTGGTGGACGTGCTCGCGGCCGACTTCCGGGTCACCACCTATGACCTCCGCGGGCACGGGGCCAGTGCCCGCCCGCCGGCCGGGTACACGTCCGCCGTCATGGCCGAGGACTTCCGCCAGCTCCACGCCGCGCTGGGGCTCGGGCCGGCCCTCCTCGTCGGGCACAGCTTCGGCGGCGTCACCGCGGTCCACGCCGCGGTCCTCGCCCCCGAGGCCGTCGCGGGCGTCGTCCTGTCGGACACGTTCTTCCCCGGGTTGCGGCACGTCGAGCCGAACTTCGGCCGGATGGCCATCTGGGCCGACCTCCGGGAGACGTTCGGGACGGTCGGCGCGGACCTCGGCGAGACGGTGGACTTCGCCCGCCTGTTCCGGGCCGCCGCGGACCTCCCGCCCGACCGGATGAAGACCCTGGAGGACGTGTACGGGGCGTTCGGCCGCGGCTGGCTCCGCCAGCTCCCGAAGCTGGCCGAGACCTCGTGCGGGGACGAGGTGCTGGCCGAGGCCGGGCTGACGGCCGACCGGATCGCCGCCGTCCGGCAGCCGGTGGTCGCACTTTACGACGAGTTTTCCCCCTTTCTGGCGACCTGCCGGTGGCTAGAACGGCACTTGTCGCACTGTACGGCCGAAATCATCCCGGGGGCCACGCACCTGGCCCTGGTCGAGAACACCCCGGGGTTCACCGCGGCCGTCCGCCGGCACCTCCGCCGGCTGGCCGGGGTTGAGACGCCGGCCCCCGGTCCGCCCGCGGAGCCGGTCCGGTCGTGAGCGGTATTTTCGTCCGGGTCGGCGGGCCCCCGCCGCGTGGCGGACGCACGGCCCCGGAACCCGTGCTAGAAACTGGACACCCATAGCCGGCGGGCCCACCCGCCCCTTCCCATGTACTTCGTCTCGTTCATCCTGAAGAACCTGATCCGCCGGCCGATCCGGACGGCCCTGACCGTCCTCGGCCTGGCCGTGGCCGTCGGGAGCATGATCGCCCTGCTCGGGATCAGCCACAACGTCGAACGGGCCATGTCCGAGGTGTTCGAGCAGCGCGGGGTCGACCTGGTCGTCATGGAGGACGGGAAGCCCGACCAGCTCCGGAGCGAGATCGACGAGCGGGTGCTCGACCGGGTCCGGGCCATCGAGGGGGTCGAGGGGGTCGACGCCGCGATGGTCGACATGATCGAGATCAAGCGGCCGAGCGGGTCGAGCGACCAGGCCATGGTCCTCGGGTGGGCGCCGGGCAACCTGGCGTACTCGGACCTCACCATCCTCTCCGGCCGCGCCCTCCAGAGCGGCGACCGGGGCAAGGCGATGCTCGGAGTCACGCTGGCCCGGAACCACAACAAGAAGGTCGGGGACACGGTGGTCCTCCAGGGCGAGCCGTTCGAGGTGGTCGGGATTTTCCAGAGCTTCAACGTGTACGAGAACGGGTCGGTCATCATCCTCCTGGAGGAGATGCAGCGGCTGTCCGGCCGGCCCGGGATTGTCACCGGGTTCTCGGTCCGGGTGCGAAAAAATACCGACGACCCGGCCGCCGAGGTGGAGGCCGTCCGGCGGAAGATCCTCGCCCTGCGGGACGAAAACGGGAAACCCTACCGGCTCTCGGTCCAACCCTACCGGGACTACGTCCAGACCTCGTCGCACATCAAGATCCTGCGGGCGCTGGTCTGGATGGTGTCCGCCGTCGCGATCGCGATCGGCGTGATCAGCATGTTGAACACGATGGTCATGTCGGTGCTCGAGCGCACCCAGGAGATCGGCATCCTCCGGGCGGTCGGGTGGCCCAAGGGGCGGGTCGTCCGGATGGTCCTCGGCGAGTCGGTGGTCCTCGGGCTGGCGGCCGCCGCCGTCGGGGTGATCGGGGCGATCGCCTTCACCTACTTGCTCACCCGCTTCCCCAAGGTAAACGGGTTCATCGAACCCGGGATCGCCCCGGTGGTGATCGCCCAGGGGTTCGTCCTCACCGCCCTGATCGGCCTGCTCGGCGGGACCTACCCCGCGATCCGGGCGGCCCGGCTACTCCCGACGGAGGCGCTCCGCCATGACTGACCGCCCGGCCGACTACCTGCTCCTCGCCGACCGGCTGGTCAAGACGTACCCGGACGGCGCCGTCCGGGCCCTCAACGGGGTGAGTCTCGGGGTCCGGGCGGGCGAGTACGCCGCCATCACCGGCCCGTCCGGGTGCGGGAAGTCGACGCTCCTGAACCTGCTCGGCGCGCTCGACCGGCCCGACGCGGGCGAGGTCTACTTCCGCGGCACGGCCCTCTCGCGGCGGAAGGACCTGGACCACTTCCGGGCCCGCCAGATCGGGTTCGTGTTCCAGTCGTTCTTCCTCCTCCCGTCCCTGACCGCCCGGGAGAACGTGCAGGTGCCGATGTTCGAGGGGCCGATCACCTCGACCCGGGAACGGGTTCGGAAGGCGGACGACCTGCTCGAACTGGTCGGGATGGCGAAGCGGGCGGGGCACCGGCCGGCGAAGCTGTCGGTCGGGGAACGGCAGCGGGTCGCGATCGCCCGGGCGCTGGCGAACGACCCGGTCCTCTTGCTCGCCGACGAGCCGACCGGGAACCTGGACTCGGACAACGCGGCCCACGTCCTCGACCTGCTCACCGCATTCCAGCGGGACCGCGGGCTGACGATGGTGGTGGTGACCCACAGCCCCGAGGTCGCCGACCGGGCCGACCGCGTCATCCGGATGAAGGACGGGAAGGTGGTGGGGGACGTGGAGCGGGTGCCGGTCGAAGCCGATATGTAGCCGCCTCGCGGCGGAAATCCGAAACACGAAATCCGAACCAAGACGCGGGTGGCTCGGGCCGCCGCGGAGGGCGGCCCTTTTTCTCGTTCCCACGCTCTGCGTGGGAACGTGTCTGCCACCGCTCCGCGGTGCCTCGCGAACGGATCGCTGGGGCGAATGAAGACAGGACGCGGAGCGTCCGAAGACACGTCCCCACGCAGAGCGTGGGAACGAGATGACGAAATCCGAACCAAGGCCCGAGCCGGGTCTCATACCGGCTCGGGCCTTGGTTCGGATTTCGTGCTTCGGATTTACTTCCCGGGCCCCTTCGCCCACTCCTTCCGCATGTTCCGGACGCTGTTCTGGATGACGGGGGGCAGCTTCGACCGGAGCAGGTTCGCCCCCTCGAACCACCCGGTCGGCTCGGCGAAAACGACGTGCTGCTCGACGAACACCGCCCCGGCCGGGTCGGCGAGCTTGGTGATCTTGATGTACATCCCGGCCCCGCCGTAGGGCTGTGGCGGCCCGACCTTCAGCTCCCCGGACGTCTTCGACAGCGACCGCCACTCGTTCGGGAACTCCTTGTCGCCGGTGAACCGCGGGTCCACCTCCGCCGCCGCGACGACCGACTCGGCCGTCTTGCTCGACATCACGTGCCCGGTCAGCCGCAACCGGACCTTTTCGAGGAAGTCGAACTCGACCTGCCCGTACCCCTCCCGTTTCTCGTCCTCCGGTTTGAGGACGATTCCCCGCTTGGCGAGATCCTCGCGGGTCAGGTTCTGACCCTTTCCGCCCTCGCCCTTGCCGATGTTCAGTGACCGCTCCAGGAACTTCTCGTCGTCGAACGCCTTCAGGTCGACGTAGGCCACGAAGTAGGCGTCCAGCCCCCGGACCGGGGACTGTGGGGTCGCCAGGACGTCGCGGATCTTGAGGACGTGCGGGGCGACGACCGACTTCCGGGTGAAGTCCTCATAGCTGTAGTCGTTCCCGATCAGCTCCGTGATCACCGCCTTCTGTTTGGCCGGGTCGAGCCCGTCGGGCATGACCGGGGGGGGCAGTTTGACGCGGACCCCCGGCCCGACCACGAGCCCTGGGTCGAGCAGCGACTTGAAGAGCGGGTTCTGAGCCTCGTGGCCCCCGGGCTGGGCGGGGGCGGCGACGGCCAGGGAGAGGAGGATCGGGAGCATGGCTGCGTCCGTGGGGGTCAGGGTGTACCGGGCGATCCCGCGATCAGCTGTCGCAGTCGGGTTTCGAGGGCGTGGACCTCGGGGGCGGTGAACCGGGTCCGGGCGGCGAGCGGGCGGAGGTCGGGCGGGACCGGGAGGACCGCCCGGCCGTGGGGCATCTTGTCGACGGCGAAGGCGTCGTCCCCCGGGATGCCGAGCAGGTTCACCTTCCGCCGGTCGACGACCAGCTCCGCCGTGTCGATCGTGTCCGGGTTCAGCAGGACCGCCTCGTCCGCCCCGCCCTCCCTACCGCCTCCCCCGAGCCGCCAGACCAGGACGTCCAGCCGGCCGGTCGGCCCGTCGACGAGCAGGGCGTAGCGGTAGCGGAGGAGGCGGTTCTCGTCGCCGCGGCGAAACCAGACCGGCGTGTCCAGGAGCCCGATCGTTGGTCCGCGGACCACCAGCAGGGCCTTCCGCTGGACCTCGTACCCTTTACCCAAAATTTCGGCCTCGATCGACCCCAGGTTCGGATCGACCTGCCGCCCGGCCTCCGGGGTGAGGATCGTGTCGCGGCCGTTTACATCGGTCCCGAGCCCGAGGGCGACGGCCCGGAACCGGTAGCGGGCCCGGCCCTCGTGTTGGTCGGCCCGGACGTCCGCCAAGAACGCGGTGAACATCCACGCCGCCATCCGCACCACCCGGGCGCGAGCGATCAGGGGGAAGGCCACCTGCTGGTCGTCCCGGACCCGGGGCAGGCTCTTGATGACAAGGTGCGACCACCCGGGCGGGGCAGTCCGGCCGATCACCGTGCCGGCCGGGATCTCCTCCGGCGGGCGGGCGGTGAGCTCATAGCCCGTCTCGCCGTCCGCGGGGGCCTCACCCGGGTCCGGTGGGCGGGGGTTGGTGTCGTATTCTGCCGCCCAGTCCGGGGCGGGGGGGGGCGGCCACGTCGCCCACACCCACCCGACGGTGCCCGCCACGAGGGCCGTCAGCCCGCCGATTACCCAGACCCCGCGTCGTTGCACGCCGTTGCTCCCGGTGGACGGCCCGCCGGGCGGCGGGCCGTCGGTATGGTATACCTCCTTCCGCGCCGGAACTACCCGGCCTGCGAATCGGTCAGGAATTCTGCTTGCGAACGCCGGGCCGAACAGGTTAAAGTACTCTTCCAACCGTACCCCAGACGCCCACCAGCCCCCCAACCCGCCGACCGCAGTTACCTGCCTCCCCACCCCCCAATAGTTCCAGGTTCCACATACCACGTGGGTCGGCCGGTTCTCAGTTTTCGACTCGGGAAACGAGACAGCCTCGCCCGTCCCACGTTCTCGACCCGGAACGTGGAACTTGAACCTCGAAACGACCGGACCCGTTACGCCGCCCGCCTCCCGCCCGCAGCCTGCCCCTGGAGGTGCCGAGATGGAACAGAAGTTCGACGGCCCGACCCCGCACGCCGAGATCAGACTCGACGGCCGCCGCGTCACCCGGACCGACGTGGCCAACGACTGGGGCATGATGCTCCGGTGGGCCGTCAGCCGCGACGGCAAGGCGGTCGCCACCGCGCCGGCCCGTGCCGACGCCACCTACGAACACCCGGACAAGACCCCGGGCACCTACGAGATCGTCCTTCAGACGTGGAAGTACGTGAACTACGCGAAAGGCGCGGACGGCGAGTTCACGGCGAGCAAGTTCATCGAGATCTCGAACAAAGTGACCTACAAGATCTGACCTCAGTCGTTCCGAGTTCCAGGTTCCAAGTTTAGAACCAAGACATTTCGGAACTTGGAACCTGGAACTCGGAACGACTGGGGAGGAGATGCCCGATGCTGAACGTGGGCAACGTCAAGGTGCCGGTCTGCCACGGGGTCACCCGCCGGAGCTTCCTCCAGGCCGGGTCCGCCGGGCTCGCCACCCTCGCCCTCCCGGATCTGCTCCGGCTCGAGGCGGCCGGGGCGGTCAAGGAGACCGGCGGCCGGTCGAAGATCCGCAACTGCATTACCATTTTCCTCGTCGGGTCGCCCGGCCACCTCGATACCTGGGACATGAAGCCGGACGCCCCGGCCGAGGTCCGCGGGAAGTTCAAGCCGATCAAGACGGCCGCGCCCGGGGTGCAGATCTGTGAGCACTTCCCGCTCATGGCCCGGATGATGGACAAGGTGGCCCTGATCCGCAGCCTCCACCACAAGACCGGGGCCACGCACGAGAACGGCCAGCGGTGGATGATGACCGGGCACGACTTCAACCCGGACGCGGTGAAGCCGCACGCCGGGAGCGTGATCTCCCGGGTGTTCGGCCCGAAGGGCGACCTCCCGGCCAACGTCGTCCTCCCCGGCCCGATCGGGAACACCGGGGCCGGCCCGTTCCACGGCCAGACGGCCGGGTACCTCGGCAGCGCCCACGAGCCGTTCTTCCTGAACGCCGACCCGGCCCGCCCGGACTTCAAGGTCGGCGACCTCGAGGGCCCGCCCGGCGAATCGCTCGCCCGCCTGGACAACCGCAAGCGGCTTCTCGCCCAGGTCGACGAGCTGCAACGGCGGACCGAGACGCGCAGCACGACGATGCACGACAGTTCCTACGAGCGGGCGTTCCGCCTGCTCACCTCGCCCGAGGCGAAGAAGGCGTTCGCGATCGACAAGGAGCCCGACACGGTCCGCGACCGGTACGGCCGGAACACGTTCGGCCAGAGCTGCCTGATGGCCCGCCGGCTGATCGAGGGGGGGGTCCGGTACGTGACCGTGAACCACTTCGACACGGTGTTCGGCCTCTCGTGCTGGGACATGCACGCCGACGGCGGCGGGCTGAACAACACGTACCTCGACTACGAGCGCCACCTGTGCCCGCAGTTCGACTGGGCGTTCACCGCCCTGATCCAGGACCTCCAGGACCGCGGGCTGCTGGAGAACACGGTGGTGGCGGTGCTGAGCGAGTTCGGCCGGACCCCCCGGCTGAACCCGCGGGGCGGCCGGGACCACTACCCGGCGGCGTGGACGAACTTCCTGTGCGGGGCGAACATCCGCGGCGGGCAGGTGATCGGGTCGACGGACAAGATCGGCGCCCAGCCGACCGACTTCCCGGTCGAGCCGCCGCAGATCCTGGCGTCGATCTACAAGGGGATGGGGATCGATCTCGACGGCACGATGATGCCCGGCCCCGGCGACCGGCCGGTCCGGCTGGTCGAGGCCGAGCCGATCCGGCAGCTGTTCGGCTGATGAAGAGGAACGGCCGCAAAGACAAAAATGGCCGCAAAGAAGCACAAAAAGCACAAAAAGCACAAAAAAGAAATACGGATAAGACAATGTATCTTATTAGATCTTTCTTTTTTGTACCCTTTTGTGCTTTTTGTGCTTCTTTGCGGCCATTCCTTTTCTGCCTTTTCCTTGCGGCCCCCTGCCTCGCGGCCGAGCCCACCGTCCGGAACGTGAACGTCCGCGGGCTCCAGGTCGGCGGCACGACCACGGTCGTCGTCGACGGCGACGACCTCGGCAAGGCCCCCCGGCTGCTCCTCCCGTTCCCCGCGAAACAGACCCTCGGCCCGAAATCCACCGACAAGCAGGCCGCGTTCGACGTGGCCCTTGATGCGACCGTCGCCCCGGGGTACTACCACCTCCGCGTGGCGACCGAGGGCGGGGTGAGCCTGCCGGTCGTCATCGGCGTCGACAAGCTCCCCCAGCGGGCGCTGGCAGCGGCCCCGGAACAGTTGCCGGTTGCCCTTCACGGGGCGGTCTCCGGCAGCACGATCGCGGAAGCGACGTTCGTGGGGAAGGCCGGGCAGAAGGTCGTGGTCGAGGTCGAAGCCGAACGGCTCGGGAGTAAGCTCAGGCCGGTCGCCCACCTGTACAGCGCGAAGAAGATCCAGGTCGCGTGGTCGTGGTGTACGCCCGGTCTGCTCGGCGATACGCGACTCGAAGCCGCCCTGCCCGAGGACGGGTCGTATACCGTCGCCGTTCACGACGCCGAATACACCGGCGCGGCCCCGGGCTTCTTCCGCCTCAAGATCGGACAGTGGAGCTACACCGACCATGTCTTCCCGCCGGTCGTCGGGAAGGACACGAAGGCGGTGGAGCTGCTCGGCCCCCCGGCGCCTGTGAAGGTCGAGTTGGCCGCGCCGGTCGGCGGCGAGGTCATCCCGCTCCCGTGGCCGAAAGACGGGCTCTGGAGCGGCCCGCGGCCGTTCGTCGAGGTAAGTCCGCGGACGGAAGTTGTCGCTGCGGCGGCGACAGGCGAGAAGCCGACGGATCTGCCCGCCGGCCCCGTCGGGGTGAGCGGACGGCTGCTCAAGCCGTTCGCGGAAGACCGGTTCCGCGTCCCGGTCACGCCGGGAACCAAGGTCCGGTTCGAGGTGTTCGCCGAACGGCTCCGGTCGCCGGCCGATGTCGCGCTGGTCGTTCGCAACGAGATGGGGGCCGAGGTCGTCCGCGTCGAAGACGGCCCGAATACGCTCGACCCGGTAATCGAGTACGCGGTCCCGGACAAGGTCACGGCGGTCGTGGTGGGCGTCATCGACTCGCAGGGCCGCGGCGGGCCGCACGCCGTCTACCGGCTCAGCGTCGATCCCGTGGCGGCGATCGCTCCCGCGGATTACCAGCTCACGACGCCCGCCCAGCGGATCGCCCTGCCGATCGGCGGCCGGGCCATCGTGCCGGTGTTCGCCGAGCGGCGCGGGTACGCCGGCCGCATCGACCTGACCGCTGACCCGCTCCCGGCCGGCGTGAAGCTGGACGGCGCAGCCATTCTCCCCGACGCCGACGGCGCGCTCGTCACGGTGGTCGGTGGCGGTACATCGGGGGATGCGACGGTGACCACATGGCGGGGCCGCGGTGTGAATGGGCTTGTGCGGCCCGTGAGGCTGAAGGGGCACCCGCTCGGCAAGCTCCAGCCGTGGCTCGCGACCGAACTGGCGGTCGCTCCGACAACCGCGAAGGCGGGTGAGTTCGCGGTCGACTGGCGCGGGCTGGCGGACACCGCCGGGCTCGTGCCCGCCGTCAAATTCGCCCTGCCAGTGAAGGTGACCCGGACCGATCCCAACACCGCCGTTCGTCTGACGCTCCTCACCAGCCAGCTGCCCCCGCTGGTGAACAATCAGCCCGACCTGGCCAGGACGATCCGCCCCGAAAAGCCGATCGAGCTCGCGGCGAAAGTATCGGACGGCGAGGTCGTGGCCCTTCTTCCGCCGGATCTCCCTTCTCCGGAGTACGATGTCGCGATCCAGGCCGAGCTGTTGACGCCCGACAAGCAGCGGGTCCTCGCCACGGCGTTCACCCCGGTCCGGCATCTGACCGTCCGAATGCCGATCGCCGTGAAATTGACGAGCCCCGCGCGAATTGAGGTGAAGGTCGATCCGAAGATGCCGCCGACCTTCGAGGTGAAGGGCGAGGTGGTGCGGTCGGAGGGGTTCGCCGGCGACGCGACGGTGACCCTCGCCGGCCTCCCGCCGGGGGCCCAGGCCGCCCCGGCCGCCGTGAAGGCGGGCGCGACCGCGTTCGCGATCAAGGTGACCCTCCCGGCGGCAACGGCCGCAGGTGAGGTCAAGGGGATCAAGCTGTCCGCCACCGCCGCCACCGACCCGAAGCAGCCGAACGTCCTCGTCAAAAGCCGGGACATCGAGTTGACGCTGAACATCGCCAAGTAGCCGGGGCGTTGTTCTGGGCCAGGGGCTCCCAGTCCCAGGGCGTTGCCCCAGAAGCCCAGGGCGTTGCCCTGGGTCAGGAGGCAACACGAGACCTCCGGAATCGCCCGGGGGTCCGGTTGGCCGCCCGAGGCGATGCGGATCACCGAGGGCGGGTTGGCCGCCCGGGGCGATGCGGATCACCGGTATCGGATTGGTTGCCTTGGGGCATGTGCCCGACCAAACGGCATCTGAGCGCGGGAGTACGATCGCCATGTTGTCCCACCCCGTCCGTCTCCCCCTGGTCCTCGTCCTCCTCGCCGGATCGCGGGCCGTTGCCGCCGATCCGCCGCCCGCGTCGGTCGCCGTCTCCCCGGCGGCGATCGAGATCCGCCACCACCGCCACCCGCACGCGATCCAGGTCCTCGGCGCCACCGCCGACGGGTTCTCGCTCGACCTCCGGGCCGAGACGAGGTTCACGGCCGCCGACCCGAAGGTCGCCACGGTCGACGAGCGCGGCTGGGTGCGGCCGGTCGGGACCGGCGAGACGCAGGTAACGGTTGCGGTCGCCGGGCAGACCAAGACGGTCGCGGTGAAGGTCCAGCTGCCCGCGCCCGAGCCGCCCACGAGCTTCCGGCACGAGGTCATGCCGGTGCTCACGAAGGCCGGGTGCAACGCCGGGGCGTGCCACGGGTACTCGCTCGGCAAGAACGGGTTCAAGCTGTCGCTCCGCGGCGAAACGCCGGAACTGGACTACTTCGCCATCGTGAAAGACTCCGCCGGCCGCCGGGCGAACTTCCAGGCCCCCGCCGCGAGCCTCCTGATCGCGAAGGCCCGCGGCGAATCCGCCCATGAGGGCGGGGCGCGATTCGCCCGCGGCAGTCTGTCCGACGACATCCTCAACCGCTGGATCGGGCAGGGCGCGCCGGACGACCTGAAGGACCCGGTCCGGGTCGTGGCCGTCAGGCTCGTGCCCGACAAGCTCGTCCTGCGGCCCGGCCAAAAGCACCGCCTCCAGCTGATCGCCGAGTACGACAACGGCACCAGACGGGACGTGACCAGGCTCGGCATCTTTACCGCGAACAACGACCTGTACGCGGTGGCGGACGACGAGGGGCTCGTGACCGGCGGGGCCGCCGGCGAGACGGCGGTCGTCGGCCGGTTCGAGCGGTTATTCGCGGCCACGGGCGTCACGGT
The DNA here is from genome assembly GCA_028288765.1 of Gemmataceae bacterium. Lineage (GTDB taxonomy): Bacteria > Planctomycetota > Planctomycetia > Gemmatales > Gemmataceae > Urbifossiella. The sequence continues at coordinate 33,215 of JAQGHQ010000037.1, forward strand.
CCTGGCCGACGCCGGTTCGTTCACCCCCGCGCCGGTGCCGGCCGACAACCTGGTCGACAAGCCCGTGGTCGAGAAGCTGAACCGGTTGAAGATCGTGCCCTCCCCCGTCGCGGGCGACGAGGAATTCCTGCGGCGGGTCTACCTCGACCTGATCGGCGTCCAGCCGAAGCCGGACGAGGTGAAAGCGTTCCTCGCCGACAAGGACCCGAAGAAGCGCGAGACGCTGGTCGACGTGCTCTTCGCCCGGCCCGAGTTCGTGGACCACTGGTCGCTGAAATGGGGCGACCTGCTCCAGAACACGCGGACGAGCGCAAGTTCACCGGCCGTGTTCCAGTTCCGCGAGTTCATCCGCGGGGCGGTGGCGGCCAACACCCCGATGGACGAGTTCGCCCGGAAGATCCTGACCGCCCGCGGGGGCATCAGCGAGGACCCGGCGGCCGTCTACTACACGATCAGCAAGGACACCAACGACACGGTCGAGCGGGTGACGCAGGTGTTCTGCGGGGTGCGGATGCTGTGCGCCCGGTGCCACTCGCACCCGATGGAGAATTGGACGCAGGCCGACTACTACGGGCTGGCGAGCTTCTTCAGCCAGGTGACCGCCCGGCAGGACCCGCGGCTGCCGGCCGTGCCGAATACGAAGATCGTGTCGCTCAGCCCGGCGGCCGGGTTCGCGGTGAACCCCCGCACCGGCCGCGCGCAGCCGCCGCGGTTCCTCGGCGGGAAGGAGCCGGCGGTGGCCCCGGGCGCCGACCGCCGGGAGACCTACGCCGCGTGGCTCACCGCCCCCGAGAACCCATTCTTCGCCCGCGGGCTGGTGAACCGCGTGTGGAGCTACTTCTTCCACCGCGGGATCATCGACCCGGTGGACGACATCCGCAGCACCAACCCGCCGATCAACCCGGCCCTGCTCGACGCCCTCACGGCCGACTTCGTGGCCCACAAGTTCGACGTCCGGCAGCTGATGCGGCGGATCGTCACGTCCGCCACGTACCAGCGGTCGAGCGTGCCGAACGCGTCGAACCGGGCGGACGAGCAGAACTTCTCCCGCGCGATCCCGCGGCGGGTGCCGGCCGAGGCCCTGCTCGATTCGCTCGTCCAGGCGACGGGCGTTCCGGAGAGCTTCGGCGGGGCCCCGGGCGGGTTCCGTGCCGCCCAGCTCCCGGACGCGAACGTGACCAGCGATTTCCTCCGGCTGTTCGGCAAGCCGCAGCGGATGGACGCGTGCGAGTGCGAGCGGGACAACGGGTCGAACATGCTCCAGGCGCTGCACTTCATCAACGGGAAGAGTATCCTCGGGCGGGTCCAGAACCCGGGTGCCCGCCCGGCCCTGCTCCTTGCAAAGAAGCCGACCGACGACCAGCTGGTGACGGATCTCTACCTGTGGTCGCTGGCCCGGCACCCGGGCGACAAGGAGCTGAAGCTCGGGATCGAGTTCGTGAAGTCCTACGGCGACCAGAAGACCGCCGCGGCCCAGGACCTCATGTGGGCGCTACTCAACAGCAAGGATTTCCTGCTCGTGCATTGAGGCGAATATGAACCCGGTGGGAGGATCGGGTTCTGGTTCCCCTCTCCCCTTGGGGTGCTTTGTCGAGATCCTCCGAGGGATGTGGTTTTCACCCCGACGGGGTGAGAGCGCATAGCCCCGGGCACCGCCCTGGGCGGGGAACGCGGCTGCACCCGACATCGGACCCGATGAAGTGGCGTCCCCCCGCCCAGGGCGGTGCCCGGGGCTATGCGCTCCCAGCCTTTCAGGGTGAAATCCTCGAGACGCCAGTTCCTCGAGGATTTCGACAAAGCATCTCAAGAGGGAGAGGGGAGTAGAAACAGACCACCGATCCGGGTTCCTGTATCAGGGCGCCGGACGGCGCTCCAGCATGCCCTCATGAACATCACCATCCGCCCGTACCGGCCGACCGATCTCGACACGCTCCGGCAGCTGACCGTCGACTCGTTCGCCGGGGTGACGCTGGAACAGAACGTCGAGGACGCGCTCGGCATCCTGAACGGCCACGACTGGCGATGGCGGAAGGCCCGACACGTCGACGAGGACGTGGCGACGAACCCGGCGGGCGTGTTCGTCGCCGAAGCCGAGGGGCGGGTCGTCGGCTATATTTCGACGCGGATCGACCGCGAGACGGGCAAGGGCCGCATCCCGAACCTCGCCGTGGCGGAAGAGGCCCGAAACCACGGGCTCGGCCGCCGGCTCATCGACCACGCCCTCGATTTCTTCCGGCGCGAAGGGCTCGCCTACGCGGTGATCGAGACGATGGCCCAGAACGCGGCCGGGAACCACCTGTACCGGGCGTGCGGGTTCGTCGAGGTCGCCCGCCAGGTCCACTTCGCGCGGCGGCTGTGATCTTTACCCCGTCCTCCGCGTCAGGATGAGAGTCGCCGGACTCCCAGCTACTTGATGAGTGAACCGTTCCGCATTGCCTGCGTCGGCATCGACCACCCACACGGGGCGGGGTGGCGGGAGCTGCTCCCCCACCTCGGGGGCGCGGTCGAGGTGTCGGCGATCGTCCCCGCCTTCGGCGGGAAGGTCGCGAGCCTCGAAGAGCGGTACGCCCACCTCCCGCGGTTCGACACGGTGGACGACCTCATCTCCTTCGGGCAGTTCGAGGGGGCTCTGGTCTGCCTGCCGAACCGGGGAACGCCCGCCGCCGTCCGCCGGCTCGCCGGGGCCGGAAAGCACATCCTGATGGAGAAGCCCGGGGCCGCTTCCGCGGCCGAGTTCGCGCCGGCGGCGGAGGCGGTCCGCGGCGCCGGGGTGGCGTTTCAGTCCGGCTACCTGTGGCGGTACGATCCGGGCGCGGACCGGCTGCGGGCGATGGTCGCCGACGGCCGGTTCGGGAAGCTCGTCAGCATCCAGATCGAACAGTTCACCAGCGACGTCGCCCGCCGCGGGCCGGGGCACTACCTGTTCGACGCCGGGCAGAGCGGGCGCGGGTTCTTCAGCTGGCTCGGGTGCCACTGGCTCGACCTGATCCCGTACATCACGGGCGAGGCAGTGGTCGCCGTCACCGCCCGGGTGGGGTGTTTCGGGGCCGCGCCGGTCGGGGTGGAGGACGGCGGCACGGCGATCCTCGAACTCGCGGCTGGGACACCCGTCACGCTCACCGGCGGGTACTGGCTGCCGCGGTGGGCGGGGGAGCTCCGTCTCGCGTTCCGCGGGTCGGAGCGGTGGGTCCACTGGGACCCGACACACCCACAAACCGGCGGACAGCTCCGGATTCGCGGCCCGCAGCCCCAGTTCCACGCGATGGAAGAGGTCTTTACCCTCCTCGAAGACCCGACACCCGGCTACTGCGGGGCGCGGGGGGTCGAGGCGATCCGCGACTGGGTCTCCGCCGCACAGGGGCGCGGCCAGGGGTGCCGGAACACACTTGATTCCGCGCTGGCGACGCTCAAGCTACTCGACGCGGTCTACCGGTCATCGGAACAGGCCCGGCGGGTCGAGGTGTAAGACGAAGGGCGGAGGGCGAACTGCTCGTAGGCGAACCGGGCGTAACCGATCGGGCTCGGGCGGGTGGTATTGCCGCTTTAGGACTGCCGGACAGAAGACCTGTAGGGCCGGCTATGCCGGCCGTTTCTTGTTCCGGCACCCAGCAAGTTTGGCCGGCATAGCCGGCCCTACAGGTCTTCTGTCCGGCAGCCCTTAACGGGGGCGACCGTCAGGCGCCGGGTGCGAGGCATAATCTGTACAAATGTATAGTTAACGAGTTAACGAGAGTTAACCACCGCCGGTTGAGTCGACCGGGGCAAGGGCGCGGCGGACGGAAAACCCGCAAGTCTTAACCAATCTTAACCGTTTCACTTGGTTATCCTGCCGGAAGATATGTGTAGGTCGGGGGTTCCGGAAGTATTTTTGGAAAGTGCGTAACTGGTCTCGGGCGGGTGGTTTTGCCAGGTGAAAACCCGGCTCTTCCCCTGTCCTCGTGCGGTACAATCGGAGGCCCATTCCCGCCTTCCCCCGAGGAACCCGCCGTGGACCGCCGCACGTTCTTGACCGCCACCGGTGTCACCGTCGCGACCGCGGGCTTCCGCCCGCAGCTCACCAGGGCCGGCGCGGACGCGCCCAAGAAAGAACCGACAAAGTTCCTGATCGCGTGCATGACGCTCCCGTACTCCCGGTTCCCGCTCGCCCGGGCCCTCGACGGCATCAAGGCCGCGGGCTACCGGTACGTCGCCTGGGGCACCACCCATAAGGAAGACGGGAAAGACGTGCCGGTCCTCGCCACGGCCGCCCCGCCGGAAAAGGCGAAGGAGCTGGGGAAGCGGTGCCGCGATATGGGCCTCGACCCGGTGATGATGTTCAGCGGCGTCTACCCCGAGGCCAGGGACGGGTTCGACGTCCACAAGCAGCGTATCCTCCAGGCCGGGGCCGCGGGCATCCCGCAGGTCCTCACGTTCGGCCACACCAAGGGCGGGAACCGCCGGGTCTGGGTCGATCGGTTCAAAGAGCTCGCCCCGATCGCCGGGGACAACAACGTCCTCCTGGTGGTCAAGCAGCACGGCGGGGAGACGGGCACCGGCGAGGCGTGCGCGGCCATCACCCGCGAGGTGAACCACCCGAACGTCAAAGTGAACTACGACGCCGGGAACGTCCTCGACTACCTCGACAAAGACCCGATTCCGGACATCAAGACGTGCGCGGACGAGGTCCGGAGCTTCTGCATCAAGGACCACCGGAACTGGCCGAAGGACGAGGACTGCGGCCCCGGGTTCGGGGAGATCGACCACTACAGGTTGCTGCACCCGGTCGCGGCCACCGGGCTGACGATGCCGCTGGCGTGCGAGAACATCTTCGCCCCGCTCGTCCCCCGGCCGGAGAACCCGGCCGGGGTGGACGCCCTGGCGAAGAGGGCCCGGGAGTTCCTCGAATTCGTGACCGGCGGGCTCCAGCGGCGCGAATGACATTTTCGCCCGCGGCCAGCACTTGTGGGACGATCGAACAAGAGGGTAAACTAGTTTGAGACTGGCTTCTCCGCACGAAACCCCTCCCATAATCTACCCCACCGCAGTCATTCCATTCCGAAAGTCTTTATGGACTCACACGTCCGTCGGGCCGGGTTCACGCTGATCGAGTTGTTGGTGGTGATCGCGATCATCGCGATCCTGATCGGCCTCCTCCTGCCGGCCGTCCAGAAGGTCCGCGAGGCCGCCGCCCGGATGAAGTGCGCGAACAACACGCGGCAGGTCGCCATCGGCCTGCACAACTACCACGACGCGAACGGGATGTTCCCGCCCGGCCAGCCCCAGGGGTACTACTACTCGAACTGGTACGGAGACCCCCTGGTCCGGGACTTCGACCGGAGCTGTTGGATCGGGTTCATCCTCCCGTACATCGAGCAGACGGCGCTGGGTGCCCAGGTGCAGGCGTTTCTGGTCGCCCCGACCACCCACACCTGCTTCACCCCGTTCGCCCCGCTCGTGATCCCGACCCTGACCTGCCCGTCGGACCCGAACAGCCCGAAGGTGTCCTCCCTCGGCCAGGGGGTCCACGCGAGCTACGTCACCTGTCTCGGGAACACGCCCGCGACCCCGGGGGGGTCGAACGGGGCGAACCTGAACGGGATGTTCTACGGCCGGTCGAAGACGAAGCTGACGGACGTCACCGACGGGACGTCGAACACCCTCATGGTGAGCGAGCTGTTGCAATCGCCGGACACCGGCGCGCACGACATCCGGGGGCGGGTGTGGAACTCGATCCACGCCGGGTCCGAGTTCTCGACCATCTACCCGCCGAATTCCACCGTCGGGGACAACTCGATGGGGTACTGCGTGCCCCTCCCGAAGGTGCCGTGCGGGTCGCAGTCGGTGGCGGACGCATTCGCCCTGGCGCGGAGCCAGCACACCGGGGGGGTGAACGCGGCCCTGGGCGACGCCTCGATCCGGTTCTTCCGGGACGGGATCAACCCCCAGACGTGGTCCTGGATGGGTACGCGGACCGGGGGCGAAGTCCTACCGAACGAGTAATCCGGGCGAGGTGCGTCATGGCCACACGGGTCTTTCCCGCCCTGGCGGTCGCCGGGGCGGTGTTCGTTCTGGTCGCCGGCGGGTGCGGCGGGGACGCCCCGGCCGAGGTGCGCGGGGTGGTGCGGATCGACGGCCAGCCTCTGCGGGACGGGGAGATCATCTTCGAGGCGGTGGACGGCGCCACGACCCCGGGGGCCGGCCCGATCAAGGATGGGCGGTACGAGGTGCGGGTGACGCCCGGCCCGAAGAAGGTCCGGATCACCGCCTCCCGCCCGGCCCGCAAGGCGGACCCGGTGATGGGGGCTGCCGCCCGCGAGCAGATGATCGCCAAAGAGTTCAACAAGCAGACGAGGCTGACCGCCGAGATCAAGCCCGGGAAGAACGAGGGGGTCGATTTCGACGTGAACCCGATCCCGTGACCCGCGGAGGGTTCGAGCTTTTTTCGGCCGGGTCGAACCGTATAATACAGATGCCTGATCTAAAGATCGGGTATTCCCCCGGGGGCGATCTGGTATCGACCGGGTATCGGAAGTGTTCGGCGGCGTGTCGTGGTTGATCAGTTGGCCACGTAAAAAGCTGATCACAATTTAACTGCTGAACCGCAGTTTTCCCTCGCGGCGTAACCATTCGCCGTGCCGGTCACGGAGCTCCGCCCGAGAGCCCTGTGATCGGACACAATTCGGGCTCGTGGGAACTTGAGGGCGGGGGCAACCCCGTTCGTTTCGGCGGCCGTTCCTGCTAAACTTTCTGGCCGATAGCTTGTCGGGAACCCTGCATGTCGGAGTCCCGGCCGGCGAACACGGGGCGGCCTTACGGTAGGCCCCGGGAGTAGACAGGCTACACACGTAGATGCCGGCACGGAAGTGCCACGGGACCCGGGTTCAATTCCCGGCGCCTCCACTGAAAGCCACTTAGGAGTCCAACCTAAGTGGCTTTCTTCATTAACTTTACGTCAAATCGATTTATCCGATTTTTCCCCCTCAGAGGGGAGGGATCGTATCGCGGCTCGCAAACAAACAGACAATATACAGTCTATTAAACCCACCAATCACTCCGGCCATCTTGTCCCGGATGAGGAAATGGGACCGGGACCCAGATAATCGGAAGAACTGTCAAGCCCGCCATAACGAACGGTCGACATGAAGAGAGATGCTGTGGACCCCTTGAGTGGTTCGAGACACTGTGCTGGTCCCCGAAACTGTCGGGCTCGCACCGGAGACGGCTTCGTAGGCCCACACCACTCGTGGCCATAAGTCCTGTGCCCAGCGGGTCGTTCCCCCGAAGGGCCAGGTCTTACTCCCGGACCCGCACCGCGTTCGACTGGTCCGTCCACAATCTGGTCTACGCAGACCAGATGCGGACGGACTCATTCGACCCCGGCTCAACAAAAATACTAGAACATGCGTCAGCCATATGGCACCGATCTGACGGACGCCGGCTGGGACCACCTGCGGTACGGGGTATTCGCCGGCCACGAGATTCCTCCCGACCTCCGCGAGGTGGTCGACGCCCTGCTGTACCGCGACCAGGCCTGGTGTCCCTGGTCACTCCTCCCGCCGGGGTTCCTACCCGTTGATCGACTGCGGGAATACCGGCGGGCGTGGGGGGCGGACGGCACCTGGGCCCGAATCCGGGAAGCTGCCCGGTCGTCCCGCACGAACCGACCCCGATCGCCCGGGTCCTGGATCGGCAGAGCCCGACAGACGACCGCCCGGGGGGCCCGGAAACTACCGCGCGGCGGTGCCCTGCTGTGGCCCGGGCGGGCGGTCATCAAGACGGCCGAGTACATCCTCAGCCGATTCACCATCCACGCCTGGCTGCCCGGTTGGTTCTCCCGCGCTCACCAGTTCATGGCTGCCGGGGAGTACGCCGCCGCGGCCGAACTATACACCCGAATCCTCGCGATCGATCCGGCCAACGTGCCGTCCCTCTTGCGGCGGGCTTGGGCGTACCACCAGCTCGCCCGGAACGCCGAAGCGTGTGCCGACTGCTGGACCGCCCTGGCCCTCCCAGATCTCACCCTCGCGGACCGGGCCCAGGCCCACTTCTACCTGTCCCAGTCGCGGGTCTTGTTGGGTGAGGCTGCACAAGGTGCAGAGCATGGGGCCCTGGCCCGGCTATTTCACCGGTACGGGCCGGACGCCCCGTGGGACACGGATGAGGCGGTCGTCGGGCCGGACGAGTTCGAACTGCTTGCGGACACCCACAACGACCTAGCCGAGTACGCGATCAACACGCGGGCCGATTTCCCCACCGCAACCGCCCTCTATCAGCTGGGGGCCGAGGTGCGGCGACGGTATGCCCGGTGGCTCGCCGAGGTGCCGTCCCGCACCCTCTACCTGTCGGAGGACTGGGTCCGGAACATCGGCCACATGGCCCTGATCGACTTCTGGGTGAAGATGGACCGGATGGGCTGGCGGACCTGGGACCGGATGGTCCTGTTGGCCCCGCCCGGGCGGACCGCCAACCGGACGTATGCCGAGTACTATGCGCCGTTCTTCCGGATCCTCCGGACCGACCAGGTCCCGCCCGGGCTGCGACACCTGGTGACCACGTTCGGCCCCCGGGTCGCCTCCCTGCTCGATCTCCCGGACGGCTCCTCCCGGTACTTTCTGGAGGGGATGGGGTTGATCCAGGAAGCGTGGGAGCGGGACGGCCGCGACCCGCTCCTGCGGATCACCCCGGAGGACGAGGCGTTCGGCCGGGCGCAGCTGCGGGCGATGGGCGTCCCGGACGGGGCCTGGTTCGTCAGCCTCCACGTCCGATCCCCCGGGTTCCACAAGGAAGGTGCTGTCACCCACCAGTCCCACCGCAACGCGGACGTCCGGTCGTACCTGACGGCGATCCGGGAGATCGTCCGGCAGGGCGGGTGGGTGATCCGCTTGGGCGACCCGAGCATGCCCCCCCTCCCCCGGATGGAAGGGGTGGTGGACTACGCCCGCAGCCGGTTCAAATCCGCCCGGATGGACGTATTCCTGTGCGCCGGGTGCCGGTTCTACGTCGGGGTGGCGTCCGGCATCTCCCACCTGCCGACCACCTTCGGAGTTCCGTGCGTCCTGACCAACTGGCTGTCCAACGTCCTCCCGGTCTACAGCCGTAACGACCTGTTCCTTCCGAAGCTGCTCCGGACTACCCGGGACGGCCGGCTCCTTCCGTTCGAACGGTATCTGGACCCGGCCACCCGGCTGCTCAGCTACTCCGGTGACAACCTCGCGGCCGCCGGGCTAGTGCCGGTCGATAACACGCCGGACGAACTCCGGGACGCGGTCGTCGAGATGATGGACCAGCTGGCCGGGACGGGCGCCTTTGCCCCGAAAGATGAAGAGACGGTGGCGACATTCGACACCCTGGCCCGTGCGGCCGGGCTGGCCGGATTCCCACGGGTCAGCCGGTCATTCATGGCCAGGCACCAGGCCCTGCTGTCGCCATCTCCGGCCCTGGGACTTGCCGGCAAGGCGGCCTAATACATGAACCCGGTAAGACGGTCTTCTTTGCGTGGCGTAGGCGCCCCGCCTGCACCACACAAAGACACCGCCCGCGACTACGTGGATGAGCCGGCCCGGACCGCCGGTGGAGTGTCCCCGGCGGTTGATAGTCTCTTCCGGCGAACCCAACCGCCGACACCCCGTCAGTCCAACGAAGGGGGCCGGCAGAACCGGAGCTAGCCGATGCTGTTCCATACGATCAAGTTCGTCTGGTTCTTCCTGATTGTTTTCTCAGCCTACTGGCTAACCCCCTGGCGGCAGGTACGGGTGGCTATCCTACTGGCCGCGAGTTTCTATTTTTACGCCAGTTGGAACAAGTGGCTCGCCCTCATCGTCCTCGGCTCCTCCTTGACGGATTACCTGATCGCCCGCGGGCTGGAATCGTCGACCTCCTGGAGCTGGCGGCGGTTCTTCCTTGGAGTCAGCGTCGTCGGGAACCTGGGGCTGCTCTGCTACTTCAAGTACGCCAACTTCTTCCTCCGCTCCCTCGAGGAAGCATTGTCGGCCGCGGGAGGGACAGCATCACTGCCCGTGCTGAGTGTGATGCTCCCGATCGGCATCTCGTTCTACACGTTCGAAGCCATCAGCTACACGGTCGACGTGTACCGCCGTCGAATCCCCGCCGAACGGAACCCGCTGCACTTTTTGCTGTTCATCACGTTCTTCCCGCACCTGGTGGCCGGGCCGATCGTCCGGGCCCGCGATTTCCTCCCTCAGATCCGCAAACGGAAGCGATGGAATTGGGGACGGGTCCACCTGGGCGTCCAGTACTTCCTGCTCGGGTTGTGCAAGAAGATGGTGATCGCGGACCGGATGGCGATGTACTCGGACCCGGTGTTCGCCGCCCCGGACCAATTCGGAACCGGAGCGGTCTGGCTGGCCATGCTGGCGTACGCGCTCCAGATCTACTGCGACTTCTCCGGGTACACCGACATGGCCCTCGGGACCGCCCACATGCTCGGGTACAAGCTGGCGACCAACTTCAACCTGCCGTACCTGGCGGCGAACGTATCGGACTTCTGGCGGCGGTGGCACATCTCACTCTCGACCTGGCTGCGGGACTACGTCTACATTCCACTCGGGGGGAACCGGAATAGCGAGAACCCGCACCGGAACAACCTGCTCACGGCCCGTAACCTGCTGATCACGATGGCCCTCGGCGGCCTGTGGCACGGGGCCGCATGGACGTTCGTGATCTGGGGGATACTGCACGGCTCGTTCTTGATCGTCCATCGGACCTTCCGCTCCTGGAGCGAGCGCCATCCGCGTCTCGATCGGGCGTTGAAAACACTGCCGGGCACCCTCCTGCGGGTCTGCACCACCTTCCTCTGCGTATGCGTCGCCTGGGTCTTCTTCCGCGCCCAGACCCTCACCGGGGCGGTGGCGTTCGTCAGGCGGTTGTTCACCTGGCAGGTGGGGGCACCGGCCGAGTTGACCTACCACTGCCTGGCGACCCTCGGGGCGGTCGTCCTCGTCGCCCACGTCTTGATGTACCACGGGTTCTGGAAGCGGGCAGTCGACCGGCTGCCGGCCCCCGTGCTGGGCTTGTCGTACGCGGTCCTTGCGACACTCGCCCTGACGTTGACCCCCGAGACCGCCAAGGTGTTCATCTACTTCCAGTTCTGATCTGGGCCCCGAGCCGGGGGTTGTGGAGGGAGTCACGATGCTGTTCCAGGGATTGCCGCGGCCGGTCCTCGGGTGGGGCGCGGGAGAGGGTCGTCGGGGCGGCATCGCGGGGTCGCGGCCGCTAGCCTCGTCCGCCCGGACGCCGCCGGGCCCGTCGTCCCGGGCGGCGGTGAGCCGTCGCGGCCGGATTGCCGTCCTCTCGGGGGTCCTCCTGTTCCTGGGGTCCCAGTTCGCCTTCTTCCCGTTGAGCGGGCCCTGGCCCCCGATGCAGGATGCCGAGTACGGACACAAACTGGTCAACCTCCGGAAGCAGATCCGGAACAAGCCCTCGGGCCGGCCGACGGTGGTGATGTTTGGGAGCTCGCTGACCGGTTGGGGCCTGAACCCCGCGGCGATGACCCACCTCGCCCCGGGCGGCCCCGGCGGGCCGGTCGTGTTCAACTTCGGGATCAACAGCAGCGGCGTGGTGGTCGAACTGGTGTGTCTGAAGCGGCTCCTCGCCGAGGGCGTCCGCCCGGACCTGGTGCTGATCGAAACGCACCCGTGGTTCCTGTTCGAGGGATACAACCACGTGGCCGACAAAATCCACTTCCTGCCCATCTCCCGCGTCCAGCCGCGGGACCTCCCGGTCCTTGTCCGGTACGACGAGAAGGCGGGACGACTGCTCGGGGCGTGGGCCGAGCACCACGCGGTGCCGTGGTACGCCCACCGGCACGACCTCCAAAACTCACTGCTCCCGAAGTGGGTGCGGAAGGACCAACGGACCGGGGTGTGGGACTACACCGACCGGTGCGGGTGGGAGGGCGCGCTGGCGGGCCTTTCTTCGCCGTTGTCCATGCCCGAACGGGTGGCCTCGGCCAGGTTCCACGTCGAGGCCATGAACAATTCCCCCCTCTACCCCGACGCTCACCGGGCGTATAGGGAAATCGTCGGGACGTGCCAGCGGGCAAAGGTCCCGGTCGTGTTCGTCCGGATGCCGGAGATGCGGGTGATGCGCCAGGATTCTCCGCAGACATACAAGGACAAGATCGAGCGATGTTACACGGACCTGTACCACGCGACCGGGGTCCACTTCGTCGACGCCCGCGGATGGGTCGACGACGTCCACTTCGTCGACGGGTTCCACCTTGTCCCGGAGGGTTCTGTCGTCTTCTCCCGTCGGCTCGAGCAAGAGATCCTCATCCCCTTTGTGAGATCCTTCTCACCCCCGGGATGACAACTGCGTGCGGAATGCGTTGGCCCGAATGCGATCGCACACCCAGGAGACGGTTCGAGATATCGCCATTGATGCTCCCGGCGGCGACGGGTGGCATCGCTACGAGCGATGCCCGGGGCCGGGTCAGACGACCGGGAGTGGGATACAGATGCCCCCTTTGGGCTCGGCCCGGTCACCTTGGCCGGGCCCTACGCGGCCGGCCGCGTTGCCGCGGCCGGGATAGCCCGGGCGGCGTCCAACTCCCGCCGGGCGTGCTCGGCCGAGAGGCGGTAACCCACGAGGTCCCGTAGGGCCTGCTGGAGGGCCTTCTTGTACCCCTCCATCTCCGTCGGGAGTCCCTCGTACTTCTGCTTGTACTCCTCGACGACCCGGTTGATCTCGTCGTATGCGCCCTTGTACCCGGCTAGATCGCGATGGAGTTCATCGCAGGCGGTTTTGTACCCTGCCAGATCCTGTTGCAGGCTGGCATATGTTCGGCAACGAACGATCCTGCACCCCAGCGCACGCAGGACGGACTGGATCAGTTTCTTCAGCATTGGTCGCCCTCATCGAACGTCTGGTCCCGGCCCCGACACGTACGATCACCCGGCCACCCGTAGCGGTGTCATCTGGTCGCGGTCGATGTACCGGCTGGTATAGCGAATGTCCCCGGTCAGCGCGGCGGCCGCCGTCTTGACCTCCAGCCCGACCCGGAATCCCCCCTCGTGCCGCTTCCGGAACAGGACATTGATCAGGCCCTGCGGCACCCCGGCCCGGCGGAACCCCTCGACGTCGTTCCCCAGCTTGCGCGGGTCGAGCACTCCCGGAAACCGGGCGGCGGTTTCCAGGACGTTCCCCGGTTCACCCTGCGGGCCGTAGAACCAGAGGTCGGCCACCTCATACCCGTTGGCCTCCGCCAGTTCCTGAAACATCAGGGCGTTGTAATTGAAATACCCGTGGTTGATATACCCGGTGGCCGGAACCTGGTGGAACATGAACCCGCCGGGTTTGCACGCCTCGTGCATTACCTTGAAGGCGTTGAACTGGTTCATCAGGTGCTCGGTGGTCCCGAAGTTCACAACCAGGTCAAACGTGTTGTGGTGTTCGCGCGCCAGTCCATGGACGTTCAGATCGAACACGTCCGCGTGGACCGCGCTGACCACGTCGAAGGACACGTACTCGACGGCGGTCAAGCGGAGAACGTCGCCGAGGAACAACGTCTGGATGAACGGATTGCCGAACTGGTTCGACCGGTAGGCGAGTTCGGCGGCAAGCCCCTGACGGTGGTCCGGGTCGAGGGGGCAGCCGTGCCGCTCGAGGAAGGAGTCGATGTGCTCCGGGGCGGCCCCGAGCAGGCACGACTCGCCGACATCCAAGAGCCGCCCCCGTCGGGGCATCCGGTCCGTCTCGCTCAGCCACCTCAAGAATTCGATCCCGCACCCCATAGTCACTCCTTGGATCGATCGATTCGTGGTGAGCCCACCCACGGCCCGGTCAGACGACCTGGACGACCGGGAGCGGGATGACGAACTTCCCGCCCTTCTCCGCGAACGCCTGGTGCCGAGCCATGATCGGGGCGGCGTAGTTCCACGCCAGAATGGCGATCACGTCGGCCCCCTTCTCGTATATCGCGTCCGAGGGATAGACCGGGATGTGGTGGCCGGGGCTGAACGTGTTCTGCTTCACCGGGTTGTCGTCCACCATGAAGTCGAGCCGGCCGGCCAGCCCGTAGTCGTACAGCAGGGTGGTGACGGTCGGAGAGGCGCCGTACCCGGCGATCCGCTTGCCCGCCGCCTTCGCCCGGTCGAGGATGTCGACGAACAACTCCCGGGCCGCACCGATCCGGCGGGCGAACGCCCGGTAGGTTTCCGGGGCATGGAGCTCGGTGATCCGTTCCCACTCGAGCATCCGGCCGATCACCGGGGAAACCGGCCGCCGCCCGTCGGCCCGCTGGACCGTCCCCCGGATCGACCCGCCCTTGGTCGGGACCCGGCGGACGTCGATCAACTGGAGCCCGTGGCGGGCGAAGAACTGGTCGAGCGACCGGATCGAGTGGTAACAAAGGTGTTCGTGGTAGATGGTGTCGAAGAGCATCTTCTGGACGATGTCCAGGAGGTACGACACCTCGAACGTGAAGACCCCGTCCGGGCGGAGCAGCTCCCGCACCCCGTCGGCCATCTCGGGCAGCTTGTCCGAGTGGGCGAACACGTTGTTCGCGGTCACGACGGCGGCCGGCCCGTGCCCCTCCTTGACCCGCCGGGCGACCTTCAGGCTGAAGTAGTCGGGGACCGTCTCGACCCCCCCGGCGGTCGCCGCCCGGGCGATCTCGACCGCCGGGTCGACCCCGAGGACCCGGTACCCGATCCCTTGGAACGCCCGGAGCAGAGACCCGTCGTTGCTCCCGATGTCGACGACCAGCGACCCGGGTTCGGCCCCGCTCAGCCCGGCGACCTCCGCGGCGTAGGCGTGAAAGTGCTTGACCAGCCCGAGCGACGAGGTAGTGGAATAGGTGTACGACCGGAACAGGATGTCCGGGTTGACCACGTCTTCGATCTGGGCGTTCCCGCAGGCCCGGCACATGTGCAGGTTGAGGGCGAACTCCTGCTGCGGGTGGGCGGTCTGGAAGTAGTCGTTCCCGACGGCCGAGTGGGCGAGCGGGAGGGCGAGGTACAGGTCGCCGGACCCACACATCAGGCAGCGGCAGGCCTTGTAGTACGTCGGCGCCCCGTTCGCGGCCGCCTGCTCCTTGGTCTTTAGCATCGTCATCTCGAACTCCGTTCGTCGGGTCTGTGAGAGAAATCCACTGTCGGCAGCAGCTGGTATCCCGGGTTACGAGTTCGTTGCCGAACCTCTAAGGGCCGCCGGCTGACGAGGTCGGCGGTCACGGCCAACCGGAACGAGTTCGAGTCGGGCGCGTGCTCGGCCGGGTTCGCCCTGGTCGCGAGTTCCAGGGTTCGGACAGTGTCGAACACCCCCGGGGCGGATCCGCCCCTCGGTGTTCGCGGCGTAGAACCGCCCGTCCTGATTCAGCCAGGACGCTCAGGGCGATGCGGGACACGAACCGCAGGTGGCTGAGCCGGCCACCCCTTCACCGCCAGGGTCTTGTGGGCGGCTCAGGTGTCCATCACCAAGTGACACTCGTCCCGTCCTCATGCGGGGACTCAGGACACTAGGCCGGCGATCTCCCGGGCAATCGCGTCCTGGAGCATGAGCGACAGCCCGCCATCGACCGCCAGTTCCTGTCCGGTGACGAACGACGCCTTCGGCCCGCACAGGAAGGCGACCACCTCGGCCACCTCCCGCGCCGTGCCCATCCGGGCGAGCGGAGTCACCCGGGTGTACACCGACTGGAGGTCGGCCCGGCCGTAGTAGGCTGCGGACTCCGGCTTCACGAACGTACACGGGGCGACGACGTTCACCCGGATGCCACGGTTCCCGAGCTGGACCGCGTAGTACCGGGCCATCTGCCGCAACGCCGCCTTCGCCGTGTGATACCCCAGTGTCTGGCCCCGGGTGACGAACGTGCCGGCGCTCGAGGTGACCACGCAGATCGACCGGTCCCCGTCCGGGGAGAACTCGGGGGCCAGCCCCTCGATCAGGGTCTTGGTCGCGGTCATGGAAACCGCCAGCTCGCCGGCCCATGAATCCCCGGTCCCGCGGTATCGCTGTAGGAAGACGAGGCTCGACAGCATTCCGCTACCGGCGACGTGGTCTCTCAGGGCGGCGAGGAGGGCGTCCGGTCGTTCCATGTCCCCGGCGAACCCGATGACCCGCC
Source organism: Gemmataceae bacterium (assembly GCA_028288765.1). Lineage (GTDB taxonomy): Bacteria > Planctomycetota > Planctomycetia > Gemmatales > Gemmataceae > Urbifossiella. The sequence continues at coordinate 49,275 of JAQGHQ010000037.1, forward strand.
CCCCGCCCGAGACCGCCGGGAACTCACCCGGGCTCCGGCCGACGGCGGTCACCAACTGGTCGTCGGCCGCGAGGATTCCGGCCAGTTCGCGGCCGACCCCTTTCGTCCCGCCGATGATAATGGAGTGCTTCCGTGCCATTCCGATCCCGGGTGCCGGCCCCGTCGCAGCCTGTAGTAGTGGCGTGTGTACCTTCCAACTGAGCCCGGCACAAGGCCAATCTTCCCGGGCGCCAGGGCCGTTCCCCATGTCAAGCCGAGGGAAATCCTGAAGCAGTGTCGAGACAGGGCCGATAGATCTTGTCGTGTCAACCCCGATTGCACCCGCAAAACCGTAAGTCCGGGCAGCGCCGACGGAGCAGGACCGGCACGGTATCGGGCCGGTGCCAGGAATCCGACCATCCCGAACCGCCCCCCCGAATCAGCACGGGGGGCGTCCGGGCACGGTACTCGTGCGCGCCGCCCACCCGGCGGGCCGAGAAGTGATGGCCGCCGCTGCCCCGTCGCTCCGGCGGAACAGAGTCGGGTAAAGCCCGCAGGACTCGGAGCCGACCCAATGCCCAACTGCCGACTATGCCGACAGGACGGGGTGGTCGGGTGGCTCGACCTGGGCCCGCAGGCCCTGCGCAATCGGTTCCTCCGGTCGCGGGACGAGGCCGAGTTCCTCCACCCCTGCAAGGTTGGCGTGTGCCGGCAGTGCGGCACCGTGCAACTGGAATCGGCTGTCCCGGTCGAGGAGATGCGACCGCGGTTCGCCTGGGTCCGGTACACCGAGCCGGAATGGGACCTCGACGTCACCGTTCCGTTGCTCGCATCCCTCCCGGGTATCACCCCGGATTCGGTCGTCGCCGGGGCCACCCGCAACGACGAGTCGACTCTGAGACGGCTGAACGCCCTGGGGCTCGGTAAGACCTTCGTCCTGGACCCGCGGATCGACCTCGGGGTGGAGAGCCCGTTCGGGGGGCTCGAGTCGTTCCAGGAACGGCTGACCCTCCCCACGGCCGAGCGACTGGCCGAGAAGTACGGCCGGCCCGACGTGCTGGTCGTGCGTTATCTTCTCGAACACGCGCAAGACGCCCGGGCGATGCTGCAGGCGGTCCGGACATTCGTCCGGCCGGGGGGGTACGTCCTGTTCGCCGTGCCGGACGCGGTGAAGCCGCTCGAGCGGCTCGACTACACAACCCTTTGGGAGGAACACCTCCTGTATTTCACCCCGGCCACCCTCCGCTCGAGCCTCGCTGCCGCCGGGTTCGATGTCGTGGACGTCCGCCGATTCTGTTCCGCACAGGAGGATTCGCTGGTCGCGGTCGCCCGCTCGGCCGGTGGGCCGGCCTTGCCACAGGTGTCCTCCGCCGAGCTGGCTGGGGAGTTGTCCCGGGCCGACCGGTTCATCCGCGAGTTCCCCCGTGTCCGCGACCGCGTCCGGGAGAAGGTCGGGAGGTTCACCCGGGCCGGGAGGAAGGTCGCGATGCTCGGGGCCGGGCACCTGACCGCGGGGTTCGTCAACCTGTACGGGCTGGCCGAGGGGATCGACTTCGTCGCCGACGACAACCCGAACAAGCACGGGCTGTTCATGCCCGGGTCGAGGGCACCGATCCTGCCGTCCGCGGAACTCGTGGACCGCAGGGTCGAGCTGTGCCTGATGACCGTCCGGACCGAGGTGGAGGAGGCAGTCGTCGCGAGGAACGCGCCGTTCACCGGTCGGGGGGGCATCCTGGCGTCGGTGTTCCGGGAGAGCAAGTACGCCCTCGACATGATTCCCATCACGACAAGGAAAGCGGGCTGATATGAACTTCCGGGCGCAGAGCGACGAGGTGTTCATCGCCACCGGCGGCATCGTCCAGGTGCGGTCCGAGGACGTGGCGTTGGTGGTGCAGAAGGGGACGACCAACTTGCGGCGGCGAGCCCGGTTGTGCGCCCACCCCGGGCCTGACGATCGGCTCCACGAGATGCTCATCGTCCTCGACCAGGGGACGTACATCCGCCCGCACCGGCACCCCGGGAAATCCGAATCGTTTCACGTCGTCAAGGGCGAACTCGACGTGGTGATCTTCCACGACGATGGGACCGTCCGCGAGTTGATCCGGATGGGGCCCTACGGGTCCGGCCGGGCGTTTTATTACCGGCTCATGGAACCGTCCTTCCATTCGGTGCTAATCAACAGCCCCTACGCACTGTTCCACGAGACGACGAACGGTCCGTTCCACCAGGGGGAGGCCGAGTTCGCCCCATGGTCCCCGGCCGAGGGCGACACGACCGTGTCGCGGTTCGTCGAGCAGCTCCGACGGCTGACCGGCGGGGCAGCGGCGGCATGAGCCACCCGGTCCCGGGGTCGGTGGTGCCCGAGAGGAACACTCATCGGGAATCGGGGAGATCTCGCCCGAGTGGTGCCACAACCCCCTCTTGACACTGTGAATAAAAGCCTTTGCGGCGATGTACCCTCCTGACTCCCGCTCTTGACCCCTCCTCGGTTCGAATCCCTCTTGGTGTCCGAGCGGAACAGTCGGGACCGCACGGTCATCTGCCGCCGTACGTGCGGAAGCGGGGTGCCGTTCGGCTGGCGAAGGCGATCTCGACCCATCCTCTGTCGCCGGTGTGATGACCACCCGCGGAGCGACGACCCGCCCGAACCACCGACCGCCCCGCCGCAATCGTGATCCCGTCCCCCGCTCCGACCGCCCCGTAAGACTGACCGTTGTAGCGGATCGTCCCGCCGCCGACCTCCAGCCGGTCCGGCCCGAACGTCAGCGTCGCCCCGTACTCCCGGAGGGACAGGTGAGTTGGCCCTTCCCCCGGACCTCCAGGGTGATGTCGCCGGCAACCGGTCCGGACATGACCAGCCGGGCGGACTGCCGGGTGGGCCGCGCGGGACAGCCGCAGCCGGATGGGACGGCGAGCATCCCGAGCAGTCCGGCTATGCACAGACGACGGCCCATTCGCTCCCCTCGCCGAACATACAGCTCACCGCCCCGGCCGCCAGCGAGCCAAGCGGGTAGAAAAGCAAACCCGCGGCCGGGTCCGGTGCAGCGGCGGGTTCGGCGTTTGGGGTGTTGCCGACCGCTAATACGTGACCACATGCTCGCAGTTGTACTGACAATCCGGCGCGGACTCCCGCAGCGCATAAACCCGCTTCCACGCCTCATCCCACGCCAGTTCGGCGGATACCCAGGTCGGGCCTTGGCCGGGTCTCTGCTCCTTGACACGCCAGATGTCCAGGTCGGCCGGGGCCCTGGACTCGAAGTACGCATCCAGGAACCGAGAGTACCACCCGTCGGACATCCCCGTCGAGGGTGGTGACTCGCGGTTGGTGAAGATCAAACCCCACGGGTCCGCAGGGCCGAAGCCCTGCCGACAATACGCGATGCCCGTGCCCGACCGCGTATGGTCCAGCACGAGGAAGCCGTCGAACGACTCCCCGACCGCCCCGTAGGGCCACGCGAGCAGGAGCGGTCGGGGCGGGGCGACGAGCAGGGACGTGACGTGCGCCACCACGCGAGGGTCGTAGAGTGCCCGCATGTCGTCTCGAACCAGTGCCTCCACATCCGCCGGGGTCATGCGCTCTCCGCTTGCCGAACAATCAGCTCACCGGCCGCCGGGGACTACCAACCGCCGGATCGAACCGGGTACGCGACAACCGCGCCGGAGCCGGCGGTCCGGTGCAGCTACGGGTTCGGCACGTAGCCGATGGACCGATCACGCAGACACCACACCGCTCTTCCGCACGCGACACGGATCGACCACCACGCGGGCCGAGCCAACCACCTCCGAGCACGAGCGACCGACCGACCACCACGCGGCCGCCGCTCCTTCCGGCCGAGCCGCGGGCGAGACCAACCGCACCCAGCCATCCTCAGGCTACGCTCGGGTGCACACGGATCATGTGATCAGCGACAAACAGCCCATGGTCGCAGCACGATATCAGTTCCCTGCGAGGGCCTGATCCCTTACCAGGCTGAAACATCACGATGGGAAAGAGCCCTGCGGCGAGTTCGCCTCCTACCTCGATCATACCTTCATGCGTATCCCGATCACGGGTCTTGCGGAGACACTCGAAGACCTCGTAGTCATCCGGGTTCAATCGCGTCGCCCACCTCTTGCACCACGCGATCCAGTCGCAGTCGTTCTTCTTGCCGGAGAGCCCCTTCACTTCTCGAACGAAGTGCGGCACGCACTTCCAGCAGTGCAAGTAGGCCCGAAAGTACCGGCGAATCAGAACGAGATCCTGCCCTTGCTCTGGCCCGCGGATGATCGGGTCGAGCTTCCGATAGAAGAACTTGGCGTCGTCCAGACTCGTTTGCATGTCCGGCAGAGTGGGCGTCGCCATCAGAATCCCCCATCGTGTCGGCGACAAAGGCGGTGACCCGACCAGCAGCCTCCGGCGGCCGAACAACATGCTCACCGGCCCGGCCCGCACCGGGGAGCTACGGGTCCCGGAAGCCAACCGTGCGGGCCGGGTCCGGTGCAGCTACGGGTTCGGCCGGCCGTTACACCCGCTCTGCGATTGCAACTCGTCGAGGCACGCGCCAAACCCCGCGTCCCAGCCGTGCACAGAGGCGTGGATGCACCACACCAAGACCGGCCACTCGCCGCCCGGCGGGACCGCCCTCCGGGATACCTGGAAGCCGTAGTAGTCGGGCTGAGGTTGCTCCCCGACGATCATGAACGGGATCAGCTCGTCGGGCAAGTCCGGCTCGGCTTGGCGGGCGGCCCAGACGTGCTCGGGGGTGCCGATCAGGCGTGCCGCCGGGTACGCTGCCCGGAACCGCTCTGTCTCGGCTAGCGACGCCAACTCCTCCCGCCGCTTCCAGAACGTCGGCGGGTAGGCGAACCGATGGACACGCTCGATCCGCCGGAGGTTCTCGGCGTCAAACATCCGGCGCGCCTCCGGGGCCGAACAAAGAGCTCACCGGCCCGGCCGCGACACCAATGTGCGGCAGAGACGCCGGCAAGCAACGGGAAAGAAATCACGTGGCCGGGTCCGGTGCAGCGTGGGGTTCGGCGGCTACTCCTGCCGGTGCTGTTCGATATAGCGGATCGCATCAGCCACGGTCTTGATCCGTTCCGCCTCGTCGTCGGGAATGGTTACCTCGAACTCCTCCTCGAACTCCATGACCAACTCGACGATGTTCAGCGAATCGACTGCAATGTCCTCGAAGAAGGAACTGGAAAGCGTGATCTGCTCTGGAGCTAAACGGGCATCTCGACTGAGCCGATCGCGGAACCACCAAAGCAGCTGACCACAGTTCGGACAGCACGAATCGCCGCCGGGGTAGGACGGCTCAACCGCGGACATTTTTCCGCACACCGGACAACAGTGTGGAGTGCCTTCCGGTGTCCGCGACGAAACCGCCATGTGAAGAGTCGCCCTTCTGTGGCCGAACTAAAAGCTCACCTGCGGCCCCGGCTTTGCGGGGCCGTCAGGTGCAGCGCCCGGTTCGGCCAGACTGGTACTCAATGAAACCCGCAGCCTGCGCCTTCGTCTCGGAGGACGCCGACGGATTCGTAGCGACTCTTCGGAGCAGATCGAGCCACGACTCGGCGTCTGGCGGATGCGCGTTCAGGATGCGGTTGACCATCCAGACCGTGAGCGGCACCGGCTTCCGGCCGACCGACTCCGCCAGCAGTGCCTCGTAACCGCCGCGCCATACCTCCAGCGTGTGGACGAGCGGGCCGGGCGTTCCGAGATCCACACCGTCCAAGCGCTCCATCGTGCGGAACAGAACCGGCGCGCAGACCACTGGGTTATTGATCGTACGCATCTCGTCGCAAAGCTCGTCCAAATGCTCCCAACCCCTGGCGCGGGCGTTCGCGTCGTCGAAGTCCCGCGCCGCCAGCGCGTCGAAGTCCGCAGCGATTTCTACAACGCTTCGTGTCATGGTGAATGAGGCCGAACAATAAGCTCACCGGCCCGGCCCGCTAGTGAGCAACGAAGTACCGGAAGCGTAGGTGCGGGCCCGGTCCGGTGCAGCGGCGGGTTCGGCCTGCCTCACGGGCCCAGCGATGTCCCGTGCCGCCTAATACTGCTTTGTCACTTCAGCAGGGGTCGGAAGCTCTCGATGTCTTCCCGTGCCATCCACTCGCGGAAGGCCTCACGCCGCAACCAGTCGCTGACCACCCGATGCACGGCCGGTAGCGAC
>JAQGHQ010000056.1 GCA_028288765.1 Gemmataceae bacterium
TGCCGGTGGCCGGCGGCTTGATCGAGGACCCGACGAAGCTGAACGTCGAGTTGGCGTTGCTGCCGAGGGTGGTGATGGCCGCGATGCACACGACGATGATCAGGGCCAGCATGACCGCGTACTCGACGGCGGTCGGGCCGTCTTCCTGCTTCAGGAACTTCACCAGGCTCTTGGTAATAGCGCGCATGTTCAGGTCTCCTGTTGATAAACCGTCCGGGTCACACACTCCGGCCGCGGTCGGACGCCGGGTTCCCCGCCCGTCGTCCGGCCGTCCCGCGGGTCACGAACCCGCGGGCTTGGCCGCATTCTGCAGATTCGGGTTAGCGTACGTCGAATTCGTCGTGTTACCGATGTTGCTGACCGAGATAATCACCGCAATGATCAGGGCCAGCACCACCGCGTACTCGACGGCGGTCGGACCGTCTTCCTTCTTCAGGAAGTCGACCGCGCTCCGAGCAAATCGGGCGAGCATGGCTGCACTCCAATGGATCGCGGGGCCGGGCCGGGCCGTCCGTCCGCGGCGTGGCGTGTCACCCAAGCCGTCCGTCTCTCGTAACCGGTTTCGGTCGGTCGGGCGGCCGCCACCCGGCTTGCCCGACCCCGCCCGGCCCCTTTGCGAGAGGGACGACCGGGTTGGTCGTTGCTGAGTCGAACCGGCATGTCTGACGTTCGACTCACGCCAGAACCGTAGGTTGCACACCCGGGGGTGTCAAATCTCAGGGCCGGGGAATTCCGCCGAGTGTGCCGGGAAGTACGACAGTTCCGCCCGGCGCGAATCTGCCGGTTATCTCGAAGATCGCCTCACCGGCCGGGCCCGGTTTCGAGCCGGGCGGCGAGCTGACGGACGCGGCCGGCGACGGCCTGCCGGTCCGGGTACGGCCGGGGTTCCACGACGAGCCTGACGAGCCAGCCCACGACCGCGCACACGACCCCGGTGCGGTCGAGGAGGCGGACGAATTCGGCGGGCAGGTCGAGCGGCCCGCCGGCCGCGCGGTAGGCGTCTAATCCTGCGGAAAATGCCTCGTCGTCGTCGCCGATCAGGTCGCCGAGGAGGCGGGCCAGGTCGACCGCGACGTGGTCCTCCTTCACGGCCCCGTAGTCGATCACACCGGTGACCGCGTCGGCGGTGTACAGGACGTGGTCGTGCCGCACGTCGCACAGGCACGGGCGGACGGCGACCCGGCGGCCGGCCCACGGGAGGAGGGCTCGCTCGGCGGCCGGGGCGAGCCGGTCGACGGCCGCCGCCCCGCGGCGGAGGGCGTCATCGAGCTCCATGTGGCCGAGCGGCGCGGGGTCGATGAGCTGCGGCCGCAGGGCCCGCCAGTCGGCGAGGGCACGGAGTCGGCGGCGGACGCCGGGGCACGGGGCGGAAGCCGGCGGCCGGGGGGCCCACGCGCGGTGGATCCGGGCAAGGGCCGCACAGGCGTTGGCGAGACGGGCCGGGGTCGGGTGGGTGTGAAAGTCGGCGAAACCGGGCATCCAGCTGGTGAGGTCCCACACCCGGCCGGCTTCGGCGACGACGGTCGACCCTCCCCGGGCGGGGAGGACGGCCGGAACGAAAGGAAGATGGGCCGCGCGGGTCATCCACCCGTGGACCTCGGCGAGCTGATCTGCCGTTATCCCGTCCGCCGGCCACGCCTTCAGTGCCAGGACGGGCTTACCGGACTTATCTTCGCCGCGCCAGATGACCGCCCCGCTGAACCCACCGCCCGACCCGAGCCCGACCCAGCGAAGGCCCTCAGCGGCCCCGGACAGAGCCAGCACCGCGAGCCGGGCGGGTTCGAGCGGAGAAAGAGACATAAGAGAAGCCGCACGATTAACGCAGAGAACACGATCCGGACAAGATGATCGATTGAATTGTAAAACTTCGCCGAACCTGGTAAAGATGCTCCAACAGGATCGGGAGTACACCAAAAACCCCGAGTAATTGATAACCTCGGCTCGCTGTCGAAGGTGTCCAGAACGGGTTCGGCGAAGCTCTACATTGAATTGGGCGCAACCCGTTTTCCCATTTATAGTTTGTGGCATCTGATCAGCCCAGGAATACACCTGAGCTGATGAACACATGCTCACAGATCTGCCACAACGCAAAATTCTTGGCTATTGATCGTGGGATTGCCAATCCGGTCCGCGAAACCGGTGCGCCCCCAGAATTTCCATGATTCTTAATTGCTGATCGTGCTTGATTCTGCGTTTATCGTGCGGCCCTTCTGCGCCTTCTTCCGCAATCACTTCGTCTCACCCGCGGGCTTCGTTACAGTCGGGACAGGGGCGGCCTTCCGGGCGGCCTTGATGAGCGGCTGTGGGTATAGGCCGAAGAACAGAGTAAACCCGGCCAGGGCGACGGCCGCGATCAGGGTCGGGACGGCCCGGGAACTGACCGGCGGGCGGATCGGCGACCGCAGATACATGACCCCGATCACCCGGAGGTAATAATACGCCCCGACCGCCGCGTTCACCGCGGCCACCACCGCCAGCGACTGGTACAGGTTCCGCATCGCCGGGGTGTCGGCCGGGGCGGCAAACGCCCCCACGAACAGGAGGAACTTTCCGACGAACCCGGCGGTCGCCGGGAGGCCGATCAGGCTGAACAGAAAGACCGCCATCGTCGCCGCCGACACCGGGTGCGACCGGCCCAGCCCGGCGAGGTCGTCGATCGACTCGACCGGCCGGTCCGGGGTGGTCAGGTAGAGCACGACGGCGAACGCCCCGATGGTCATCGCCCCGTACGCGACGAGGTACACGAGCAGGGCCTCGACCCCGCCGACGGCCGCCAGGACCGGGGTGGAGATCGTGCCGTCGACGCCCATCGCCCCGTACCGCCCGACCGTCATCGTCTGGTGGGTGACCGCGTCCGGGAGCGAACTCGCGACCACGAGGCCGATGAGCATGTACCCGCCGTGGGCGACGCTCGAGTACGCCAGCATCCGGCGGACGTTGTCCTGGAGGAGGGCGAGGACGTTCCCGACCGACATCGTGACCACGGCGAGGAGCCAGAGGAGCAGTGGGACCTGGGTACCGGCCTCGAACGGCAAGTGGAACGGCTCGCCGGGCCGAGGGGCCGTCAGCAGACCGAGCACCCGGGCCAGGGCGACGAACCCGGCGATCTTCGGCAGGACCGCCAGCTGGGCGACCACCCCGGCGGGCCCCCCCTCGTACACATCCGGGGCGTAGAAGTGGAACGGGACGGCCGTGATCCGGAACCCGACCGCCGCGACCACCAGCACGATCGCGACCAGGGCCATCGGCGACAGCCGTTCCGCGTTCGCCTTCGTCACCCCGTCCACGATCGCCGTCAGGTTCGTGCTCCCGGTCAGCCCGTACAGGTAGCTGAACCCGAACAGGAGCACCCCGGAGGACATCACGCTCAGCAGGAAGTACTTCACCGCCGCCTCCTGGTTCGCCCGCGTCCGGGCCGGGAGGTAGAGCAAAATGTACGTCGGGATGGAGAGCAGTTCGAGCGCCAGGAAGAGCGTGATCAGGTCGTTCGCCCGTCCGACCAGGGACACCCCCGCGGCGGCGACCAGCAGGCACCCGTAATACTCGGCCGCGTTCGTGCGGTCGACCTCCGGCCAGCTCACGAACAGGAACACGTAGGCGGCGATGATCGCCACCCACCGGACGAAGGCGGCGGTCGCGTCGGGGATGATCGGGGCAACGGTCATGACCGGCGGGGTCACGGGCTTCACCACCCCGGCGACGACCCCGGCCGCGACGACCCCGAGCAGGGAGACGACGAACCACAGCCACCGGCGGTTGTGCAGGCAGCCGAGCAGGAACACGACGCACGCCGTCCCGATGAGGACGATTTCCGGCAGGACGAGCTGGAACACGCCCTTGAGGGTTTGTTGAACCGACGGGTCGGTCAGCGGGTTCACGGCGGGTCGTCCTCGGTCGGCGGTGCGGAAGACCCCGAAGGGGTCGCCTTCTTGTCGTGGCACAGGTCTCCAGACCTGTGTTGTGGCGGTCCGGAAGACCCCGAAGGGGTCGCCTTCTTGTCGTGGCACAGGTCTCCAGACCTGTGTTGCTGCACAGGTCTGGAGACCTGTGCCACGAGAGAAGAACCTCTCCCGGCCCCGGGCAAGGTGGAAACTTGCCCCTACGGCTCTGGCCGGACAGCGGCCGGCCGGTCACTCCCCCTTCGGGGAGGCGGGGGGCGGCATCCCGCCCCCGCCCTTCGGGCCGCCGCCCTTGCCCTTCGGTTCGCCGCCGCCCTTGCCCTTCGGCGCCGGGCCGGTGGGGCCCGTGGTGTTCAGGGACGGGGGCGGGCCGAGGTCCGGCCGCCGGCCGGCCACCCGGTCGCGGGCCAGGTCGCCGATCGCGTCCAGGGCCGCCACGTCGGCCTTCATCGGGCCGATCAGGGTCTGCGGGAATAGCCCGAGCAGCAGGCACAGGGCCGCGAGCCCGCCGAACGCCAGCAGCTCGTGCCGGGTGAGGTCCGTCGGGGTCTGCGGCCCGGTCGCGGGCGGCTCCCGCAGCGGGTTGAAGAACACCCGCTGGAGCATCGTCAGCATGTACCACGCGCTCAAGAGGATGCCGACCGCCGCGACCACCGCCAGCCCGGGCCGGTGCATGCCGGGGATGCGGGCGTCGTACAGCCCGGCCAGCATCAGCATCTCGCTCACGAAGTTGTTCAGCCCGGGCAGGCCGATGCTCGCCAGCGCCAGGACGAACGCCAGGAACGCGAACCCCGGGTACCGGCCCATCAGTCCGCCGAACTGCCGCATGTCGGTCGTCCGGTACCGGTCGAGCAGGAACGCGAGCAGGGCGAACATCGCCCCGGTCGAGACCCCGTGGTTGACCATGTGCAGGACCGCCCCGGACAGGCCCTCGGTGTTGAACGCGAACAGCCCGAGGACCAGGAACCCGAGGTGCGAGAGGGAGCTGTACGCGATCATCAGCTTGACGTCCCGCTGGCCGTACGCGCAGAAGGCCCCGTAGACGATCCCGAACGCGGCCAGGGTGCCGACCGCCGGGAGCCCGTAGGCGACCGCCGCGTCCGGGGTGAGCGGGAGAACGAACCGGAGGATGCCGAACGTCCCGAGCTTCGCCAGCAGGGCGGAGAGCAGGACCGTTACCCCGACCGGGGCCTCGTTGTACGCGGCCGGCAGCCACGTGTGGAACGGCCACACCGGGACCTTGACCATGAACCCGGCCATCAGGCACACGAACAGCCAGAACTGGAGGTCCTGCTTCGCCGCGAGCGGCCCCGGGTTCCCGCTCAGGAACTCGCCGAACGCCAGGTCGAGCCCCCGCTGGACGTTCATCATCAGGTCGGGCAGGGAGAACGTGATCGCCCCGGACCGGGGGTCGGGGTTGGTGAGCACCACCCCGATCACCCCGACGAGGGTGAGTAGGCTCCCGGCGAGGGTGTACAGGAAAAACTTCCGGGCCGCGTCGCGCCGGCCGGACCCGGCCCCCCACCCGCCGATCAGGAAGAACGCCGGGATCAGGGTGAGTTCGAAGAACACGTAGAAGAGGATCACGTCGAACGACAGGAACGCCCCGACCGCCCCGCCCTGGAGGAGGAACATCCAGCCGTAGAACCCGCCCGGGCGGTCCGTCGCCGCGACCCACGACGCCAGGATCGCGGGGACCATCATCACGCTGCACAGGGCCACCAGCCAGACGTTCAGCCCGTCCACCCCGATGAAGAACTGGACGTGCGGGCCGGGCTTGTCGACCGGCGCGTCGGTCAGACTCAGGAGGGTCCACCGGGTCCGCCCCGTCGCCCCGTCGCCGGCCCCCCCGACCCCCGGGTCGCCGGGAACGAATTCCGGCTGGAACAGCTGGTAACTCGTCACGTCCCGGCCGGGGAGGACGTGCTCGCCCCGGAGGGCCAGTGCCTGGAGCGCCCCGAGGACCACCGCGGCGGTCACCCCGAGGTGCAGGAGGGACACCAGCAGGGCCACCCGCCGGGCCGCCCGGCCGCACAGCGGGAGCACCACCGCCGCCGCGAGCGGGAGCAGCACGACCAGGAGCAGCAGGATGCGGAACGTCGGGTACATTCGCGGCCCTAGCTACGGAACGACTCGGGAAATGGCGAACGACTCGGGAATGACGAATGCCCCACTCACCGGCTGATCCGGAACACGACGAAGGACAGGAACACGGCCAGCCCGAGCGCCATCGACAGGGCGTAGAACTGGACCAGCCCGTTCTGGATCGGCCGGACCCAGTTCCCGACGAACCGGGGGACGGCCGCCAGGAGCCGGGCGAGCGAGTCGAGGAACAGGTCGAACACCCGGGCCATGAACGCGAGCCACTCGGCCGGTTTCACCACCAGGGCGTAATAGATCTCGTCGACGTAAAGCTTGTTCCGCGACAGGGCGTAGACCGGTTCGAGCGGGGCCGGCACCCGCTCCGGGCCGCCCGTCCCGTAGGCCATGTACGCCACCCCCACCCCGCCGAGGGCGAGCAGCGTGCTCACCCCGGCGAGCCCCCAGTTGAAGTGGTGGGCGACGTCCGCCGCGCCGGCCAGCCGGCCGGCGAGCTGGAGCGCCGGGGTGTGGCCGAGGAACCCGCTGAACCAGTGGGTGAACGGCTCGGCCACGATCCCGACCCCGACGGCCCCGACCGCCAGGACCAGGAGCGGGACGGTCATCACGGCCGGCGACTCGTGGGCGTGGTGCCCGGCCTCTTCCGGCGTCCGCACCTCACCCCAGAACGTGAGGAAGTACGCCCGGAACGTGTAGAACGCGGTCATCCCCGCGGTCACCAGCGCGACCAGGAGCAGCAGGTAGAACGACCCGGCATGGGGGTGGCTCCCTTCGGCCCCGAGCTGGAGGGCTTCGAGGACCATGTCCTTGCTCCAGAACCCGGACAGGAGCGGGAGCCCGGCGAGGGCGGCGGCCCCGCAGAGGAACGTCAGGTGCGTGACCGGCATCACCTTCCGCAGCCCGGAGAACCGCCGCATGTCGATCACCCCGCCCATCGCGTGCATCACGCTCCCGCTCGCCAGGAAGAGCAGGGCCTTGAAGAAGGCGTGGGTGAACAGGTGGAACATGGCCGCCGTGACGGCGAACACCGGGGCCACCGCCCCCATCGTCCCGAGGGCCAGGAACATGTACCCGAGCTGACTCACGGTCGAGTACGCGAGCACCCGCTTCAGGTCGGTCTGGGCGAGGGCGATGAACGCGGCCAGGATGGCGGTGATCCCGCCGATCCAGGCCACGACGGCCTGGGCGTCCGGGACGAGGGCGAACAGCGGCGCACACCGGGCGACCAGATAGACCCCGGCGGTCACCATCGTCGCCGCGTGGATCAGGGCCGAGACCGGGGTCGGGCCTTCCATCGCGTCCGGCAACCAGACGTATAGCGGGAACTGCGCGGACTTCCCGACCGCCCCGCAGAAGATCAGGAGGCACGCGGTCGTGAGCGCGGCGGTGTCCGGCGGGTTCTTCTGGATGTGGTCGAACAGGGCGGTCAGGTCGGTGTGCCACCCGCCGAGCGTCCACAGGAGGAAGATGCCGAGGATGAACCCGGTGTCGCCGAGCCGGGTCACCAGGAACGCCTTCCGGGCGGCCGCGGCCGCGGAGGGCTTGTCGTAGTAGTACCCGATGAGCAGGTACGAGCAGAGGCCGACGCCCTCCCAGAACCCTACGAGAAGCAGGAAGTTGTTCGCCAGCACCAGCCCGCACATCGAGAACACGAACAGGCTCATCACCGCGAAGTACCGGACGTACCCGCGGTCCGGGCGGTGGTGCTCGTCCCGCATGTAGCCGCTGGAGAAGATCGCGATCCAGGTGGCGATGAACGTGATCATCGCGAGCATGATGCTCGACAGCGGGTCGACGACGAAGGTGAAGCTCGCCTTCAGCTTGCCGGCCTCGAACCAGGTCAGGGGGTCCGAGACGAACCGCACGGAATCGCCCGCGGCGGCCACCGTGAGCAGCAACTGGACCGCGAGCACGGCCGACGCCCCACAGGCGACGATCAGCGGCCAGTGGGCGGCCCGCACGAGCAGCGGGTTGATGGTCAACTCGGACCTCAGCGCGAACTGGGCCGCCGCTTTGGGACTCGCCAGAGCGATTACGAATGTCCGCACCGCCGCATTCCCACTCAGCAGAGCGGTCAGGACGGTCGCCGCCAGGAGTAAACCCAGGATCGTGAGGGCGAGGCCGAGCGGGTCAGACACGGACGGTCTCCTCCGCGGTCGGGGCGGGCTTGCGGCCGGCAGGGGACAGCTGGGGGTCGGCCGGCTCCGCCGGGACCGGCGGGAGGGATTCGGTGTCGACCGTCGGGGGCACCCCGACCTCCCTCAGCTCCTGCCAGCTGGACACGTCGAGGGTCTTCGCCCGGCGGTAGAGCATGAGGAACAGGGCCAGGGCGATCCCGGCCTCGCACGCCGCGACGGCCACGATGAAGAGCACGAACACCTGCCCGTGCAGGTTCCCGTGGTACCGGGCGAACGCGGCGAAGTTGATCGCCACGCCCTGGAGCATCATCTCGGCGCACAAGAACATGGTGATCATGTTCCGGCGGGTCAGGAACCCGACCAGCCCGATCCCGAACAGGACGGCCGCGACCACGAGGTAGTGCCAGACGGTGATCACCGCGGGGCTCCCTTCCGGTGGGCGATCGCGACCGCCCCGATGGTGGCGACGAGCAGGAGGGTGCCGGCGAGCTCGACCGCGAGCAGGTGGTCGGCGTACAGGAGGAGGCCGAGGTTCCCGACGTTCCGGGCCGGGAGGTCGCCCGCCCCGTGCAGGAGCAGCACCTCGTCGCGGAGCTTGCGGACCTCGGCCTGGGCCTCGGCCGGCCGCCCCGCGGCCCGGTCGCCGACCATCGGCTCGACCTTCTTTTCGAGGACGTCACTCAGCCGCCGCACGGCGGCGGCCCGCTCCAACACCGCCCTCGCCTGCAAGTCAGACCGGTACCCGGCGAGTCGGGACTCGATCGACCCGGGGCGGACGGTCCCCTGTTCCTTCCCGACCACGTCCTCGAGGGCCTGTTCGATCCCGGTCAGGAGGGTCATCCGCTCCTGGCGGGTGGTACCGGCCACGGCCGGGTCGCCGTAGAAGGAGTCGCGGCCCACCTCGTCCAGTTTGCCGGCCACCTCGGCGAGCGTGTGCCGCTCCTCGGGGGTGAGGACGGGGGCGGGGAGCGGGGACAGCCGCTTCCAGTCGGCGGAATCCGCCGCGGCCGCCGGAGTGACTGAATCCTGTGTCTGGGACAGGGTGAACAGGATGAGCCCGACGAACGCGAACCCGGCCAGGCTCCCCAGGAGCGGCTCGCGGGTCCGGTCGTTCTCGTCGGACGGCCCGCCGGCGGCGGACAGCATGAGGACGAACAGGAAGGTGACGATGATCGCCCCGGCGTAGATGATGATCGTCGCGGCCATCAGGAACGGGGCGGCGAGCAGGAGGAACAGCCCGCAGGTGCTGAGGATCACGAACGCGAACGCGATCGCCCCGCGGGCCGGGTTCCGCTGCACGACCAACACCGTCCCGAACCCGACCGCCCCGGTCGAGAACAGGATGAACAGGAGCTTCCCGACCCAGTCCGGGGCCGGCTCGCCGAACCGCTGGTGGGCCCAGGCGCCGAGCACCGCGGCGGCGGCCAGGACCGCCGCCGTCCCACCCGCGACCGACCGCCCCCGGGGCTTGGGGAGCAGAAGAAAGAACCCGACGGCGGCGAGCAGTACCGCGAGGGCGAGCTGGCCGGCGGCCGGCGGGTTCGGGGAAGCAGCAACGAGGGTCATGCGGGGCTCGTGAAGTTTGTCACAAGCGAACGGTGTTCTTATATCGGCGTGCCCGGGAGCGACAGCGCCCGGAAGCCGGGAAACTCGAAATCCCAAGCCCGAAATCCGAATAAGTCCCAATTCCGAAGCCCCCCGACGGCCTGTTCGGGTCTCCCCGACCGGCGATTCGGTCTGGTTTCGGATTTCGGGCTTGGGATTTCGAGTTTACTACCCCGGTGGCGGCTCGGAGGCCACGCTCAGCCGGCCGGCCTGGGTACGGACGGGGTCGGTCCCGGCCTTGGTGGTGGTGTCGAACACACTCAGGAGCTTTTCCTTGTCGAACACCATCTGCTCGCGACTGAGTCCGGTCAGGTCGTAGAGGGTCGTCAGCTCGATCGCGTCGACCGGGCACGCCTCCTCGCACATCCCGCAGTAGATGCACCGGAGCTCGTCGATCACGAACGTCTCCGGGTATTTCTCCCGGCCGGCCCACTCGGGCGGGGCGGGGGCGGCGACGATGTCGATGCAGTGGGCCGGGCAGGCGGTCGCGCACATATAGCACGCGACGCACTTGACGCGCCCCTCGGCGTCGCGGTTCAGCCGGTGGACGCCGCGGTAGGTCGGCGGCAGTTTCGGCTCCTGTTCCGGGTACTGCTCGGTGATCTTCCGGCCGAACAGATGCCCGACGGTGGTCTTCAACCCGTCGATCATGGCGGGAAAATAGATCTGATCCCAGAACCCGAGCTTCGGCTCCTGCACCCACCGCACGTCGGCCTCGGTCATCGGCATAGCGGCACCGTCTGAATTTAAGAATTAACCACAGAGTCACAGAGAGCACAGAGGCAAGACATTTTGATTATAAAAATAATCTTTGTCTTCTCCTTGTGTTTTTGAGTCCTCTGTGTCCTCTGTGACTCTGTGGTGAATGTCTTCGTGCCCTAGCAGTCACCTGCTCGCGTAGGTGACGCCGGCCGGGAGCCCCGGGGGGAGCTTGCGGACCGGCCGCTTCGGGTTGGTGACCGACCCCCGCAGCCAGACCGACAGGACCCCGGCCCCGCAGAACGACAGCACGGACGTCCCGGTGAGCACGACGAGCGGCCAGCCGAACTGCAGCACCACCATCACGCACAGCAGGTTGAGCAGGGCGAGCGGGATCATCACCTTCCAGGCGATGTTCATCAGCTGGTCGAACCGGAACCGCGGGATCGTCCAGCGGATGAGCAGGGCGAAGCCGCAGTAGACCAGCATCTTGCCGATCAGGATCGCCGCCTTCAGCACCGCCCCGCCGACCGGGTCGGTGAGGAGATTCTCCAGCCCGAAGAAGCCCCACCCGCCCCAGAACAGGATGGACACGATGAACCCGGCGGTCACCAGGTGGACGTACTCGGCCATCAGCATCAGCCCGAGCTTCATGCTCGAATACTCGGTGTGATACCCGCCGACGAGTTCCTGCTCGGCCTCGGGCAGGTCGAACGGGAGCCGGCTCCCCTCGGCGTACGCGCTCACCAGGAACAGGAGGAACGCGAGCGGCTGGACGAGCACGAGCCAGGTCCGGTGGTCGGCCTGCCAGGCGGTGATCTTCTCCAGGTTCAGCGACCCGACGATCAGGAACACGCCCAGGACCGACAGGCCGAGCGGGATCTCGTAGCTGATGATCTGGGCGCTCGACCGCAGCGCGCCGAGCAGCGAGTACTTGTTGTTCGCGCTCCACCCGGCGAGGATCACCCCGTACACGGCCAGACTGCCGAGGGCGAACACGTACAGGACGCCGACGTCGAGCCCCGGCGCCATGACGAACGAAAAATGGTTGCGGTACTCGGCCTGGGCGGCCTCGAACGCCGCGACGGTTGGCTGCGGGTCGGGCGGGGCGACGGTCGGGCCGAACGGGACGACCGCGATCGCCAGGAGCGAGGTGATGACGGCCACCGCCGGGGCGAGCAGGTAGAAGACCTTGTCCACGTGGGCCGGGATCACTTCTTCCTTCAGGAAGAACTTCCCGCCGTCGGCCAGCGGCTGGAGCAGGCCCCCCGGCCCCACGCGGTTCGGCCCGAGGCGGTCCTGGATCCACGCCGACACCTTCCGCTCGGCGAGGGTCAGGTAGCCGACCACGCCGAGGACGCCGCCCATCAGGCCGACGATCACGATCGCGAGGTATACCGGGTCGAACTCGGGCATCGGTCACCTTTCCTGGGGCCACCACGGGCCCGCCGCGAGCCCCCGCCCAGGGCGATGCCCTGGGCTAAGCGCTGTCACCCCTCCGGGGTGAAAACCACGAATCTTCCGCACGCCGGATCACACCCCAAGGGGGTGACAGCGCTTAGCCCAGGGCATCGCCCTGGGCGGGACGCGACATCGCCCTGGGTGGGCCGGCCCGGGCCGGGTCTCTACCCCACCTTCACCCCGTTCTGCGGCACCACCCCCGCGAGCGGGGCGAAGAATGGGACCGCCGCGGCGAGCTCAGCCCGGATCGCTCCCGGCTGGGCCAGCCCCCGCCGGCCGAGCAGGTCGAACGCCAGCTGGAGCTCGGTCCGGGCCTCCTGCGGCGGACGGACCGCCCGCGGGAACGACTGCGCGAGCCCGGCGTGGTTCACGAACGTGCCTTCCTTCTCGAACGCCGCCGTGGCCGGCAGAATGTATTTCGCCGACGCGGTCAGCAGCGTCGGGAAGAGGTCCTGCGCGACCAGCAGGGCCGGGGCCTTCCAGTCGGCCGGGAACGCCTCCTCGACGTGCTCCTTCACCGGGTACCCGCCGGCGAACCACATCGCCGGCAGGGCGTCCCGGACCACGTCCGCGAACGGGATGACGGCCCCCTGGAAGTGCATCAGGACCGCTTCCACCCCGCGGCGGTTCGGGCACTTCTCCGCCCGGATCACGAACTTCGTCGGCTCGACGGGCTCGCCTTTCACGTTCTTCGGGTAGCGGTCGTCCGCGCCGACCACCGGGACCGGCCCGAGGACCAGCGGCACTTCCTTCGCCAGCCTCTTGAAGTAGCTCGCGTACAGGAACGCCTCCTCGACCGTGAGGAACGGCGACAGTACGGCGGCGAAGCCCGCCGCGGCCTGCCCGACCGCGGCCGCGACCTCCTGTCTCAGCTGCGCGCCGACCTGAGTCCATGGGGCCGGTTTGAAGCGGCCGTCGGTCTTCACCATCGGGCGGACGAACCGCTCGCCGGAATTGGCGAAGTGGTACCCGTACCGGCCCTCGTCGCACATGAAGTGCCCCTGGGCCTCGGGGTTCACCCGCGGCCGGAGGCGGTACACGATGTCCTTGTTCGTGTCGGTGTAGGTGCTGCACCCGGTGCTGCACCGCGAGCAGACGCCGTCGGCGGTCTTCAGGTACCAGACCCGCTGTTTGTACAGGAAGTCCTTGCTCCCGAGCGCCCCGACCGGGCACAGGTCGACGACGTTCCCGGCCAGCTTGTTCTCCAGCGGGCGGCCGGGGAAGACATCAATCTCCTCGTGGTGGGCGCGGCCGACCACCTGGAGCTCGGCCGTGCCGGAAATCTCCCGGGTGAACCGGACGCACCGGGTACACATGATGCACCGGTCGGTGAACAGCGTGATCTTGCTCGACAGGGCCGGCTTGTTCGGCGGGGTGTTCTTCTCGTCCACCATCCGCGTCTCGGCCCGGCCGTACTTGTAGCTGAAGTCCTGGAGCTTGCACTCCCCGGCCTTGTCGCACACCGGACAGTCGAGCGGGTGGTTGATGAGCAGCCCTTCGAGCGTGTCCGCCTGCGACTTCTTCGCCCGCTCGCCGGGCTTGCCGCCCTTCGTGTAGTCGGCGGGATAGTTGAGCGCCGCGGCCGCCGGATCTCGCTTGTCGTACTCGCCGGTGACGATCACCGTCCCGTCCTTCACCGGGGTCTGACACCCGGGGACGACCTTCGGCTGCATGACGACGGTCCCGTCCGGCTTCCGGTCGCCGACCTCGACCAGGCACATCCGGCAGGACGCGACGACGGTCAGGGCCTCGTGCCAGCAGTACGACGGGATGAGCACCCCGCCGAGCCCGGCGGCCTGGATGCAGTTCAGCTTCCCGGTGCCGATCTCGACCGGCTTGTCGTTCACGTAAACCGTAGGCATTTCACGAACACCCGTGGGTGCATCCCTGGGAGCGCGGGCGGCCCGCCCGCTTGAACTCGGTTCGTCCTGAGGAGCGGCCAAGATGGCCGCGCTTCCAGGACGGACGGATCGCGTCACTTCCCCAGCTTGACCGGGGATTTTTGCTGCTCCAGCCGCTTCCGCAATTCCTCCGGGGCCATCTGCGCGACGCCCTGCTGCGTGATGACGTAGTGGTCCCCCATCCGCTGCGGGTACTGGGAGTACGCCCACACCCCGTCCCCCCGGCTGGTGCCGGTCAGGATGATGACCTCTTCCTTGATGAGCGGGTACAGCTGCGGGTTCTGCTGGGCCTCCTTCATCACCTCGTCCGCCGACGGGACGCGGTTGTCGAGCGACCAGGTCTGGAACATGCTCAGGTGCAAGTCTTTCAATTGCGCGTTGTTGATCGTCCGGGCCGCCGCCATTCGCGGGGCCTGGATCGCTCCCTGCCCGCCGGTCACCGTCAGGTTCCCGTTCTGGTTCGGGGCGACCGGCCCACCCACGGACGACACCCGCGGCGGTGGGGTACTGCTACCGCCCCCGCCCCCGCCGCCGCTCAGCGCTTCCCCGGGGTTGACGACCACCCCCACCCCGCCGGCCGGGATGATCCCCCCGTTCCCGGAACCCGAGTTCTCCGCCGAGACCGGCGGCGGTTTCTTCTTCCCGCACCCGACCAGCGCGACCGCCATCGTCACCGCGAGGAACAACATTACCCGCATGATGACCCTCCCCGGTCGCGGGGTATCCGCGGCCGTATTAGTGCGCCCCGACCACGCTCAACGTCTTCGCGTATTTGCTCTTCTCCCCGCTCTTGATCGCGGCCTCGAACTCGGCCCGGAACTTCCGGATCGCGGTCTTCACCGGCCACCCGGCCCCGTCGGCGAGCCCGCAGATCGTCGTCCCCGGCATGATCCCGATCCGGTCGGCCACGTCGACCAGGATGTCGAGGTCTTCCTTCCGTCCCTGCCCCCGCCGCATCCGGTCGGTGATCTTGAGCATCCAGCCGGTGCCCTCGCGGCACGGGGTACACTGCCCGCAGCTCTCGTGGGAGAAGAACTGACAGGTGTTGTGCAGGACGTCCACCATGCTGGTGTGGTCGTCGATCACGGTGACCGCGGCGGTGCCGAGCCCGAGGCAGGCCACCCGGCCGGGGCCGTTGAAGTCGAGCGGGATGTCGTACTCGGTCAGGTCGCTGTCCTTCAACTTGGTCTCGACGTTCACGTACCCCATGCTCAGCCCGCCGGGGTTGACCGCCTTCGCCTTCCGCCCCTTCCACACCCCGCCGCCGTGCTGCTCGACCAGCTCACGAATCGTGATCCCCATCGGCAGCTCGACGCACTTCGGGTCGTTCACGTGCCCGGCGATGGTGTAGAGCTTCGGCCCGTAGCTGCCGGCGTCGCGGGGGTTCTTCGGGTCGGGCGGGACGCCGAGCGACTTGAACCAGTCGATCCCCCGCTTCATGATCTGCGTGACGCAGGCCAGGGTCTCGACGTTGTTCACGATCGTCGGCTTGCGGAACGCCCCCTCGATCGCCGGGAACGGGGGCTTGATCCGCGGCCACGCCCGCTTCCCTTCCAGGCTCTCGATCAGCCCGGTCTCCTCGCCGCAGATGTAGGCCCCGGCCCCGCGGTGGAGGACGACATCCAGAGTGAACCCGCTCCCGAGAATGTTCTGCCCGAGGAGCCCGGCGGCGTACAGCTCGTCGACCGCCGCTTGCAGGGTGCGGAACGCGTCACCGTACTCATACCGCACGTAGAAGAACGCCTTCTGGGACTTGAAGGCGTAGCACGCGAGCATGATCCCTTCGAGCACCTGGTGGGGGTCCTTCTCCATCAGGATGCGGTTGTTGTACGTACACGGCTCGGACTCATCCGCGTTCACGCACAGGTAGATCGGGCCGGGGTGGTCCTTCGGGAGAAAGGTCCACTTGAGCCCGGTGGGAAACCCGGCCCCGCCCCGGCCGCGGAGCCCCGAGTCCTTCACCTGCGCGACCACCTGTTCGGGCTTGAGGTCCTTCAGCGCCCGCTCGAAGGTGGCGTACCCGCCGTCGGCCCGGTAGCCCTCGAGCCGGTGGCTATCGGGCTGGGCAACGCGGGCGAGGAGTATGGGTTCGTAAGGCATAGCTATCAGTTCTCAGTTGTCAGCTTTCAACCAGGCGACGAGAGCGAGGCGAGGGGTTCTTGTCGGGTGGGTCGAGTCTTCGAGGCCCACCTCTTCCCTCCCGGTGGGCCTCGAAGACTCGACCCACCCGACAAAACTACCGCCGCAACTCCGCAATCAACTCATCAGCCTTCTCCGGGGTCACGTTCATCACGTGCTTGTCGTCCCGCAGGCAGGCCGGGGCCCCGTCGCACGCGCCGATGCACTCCGCGAACTCCAGCGTGATTTTGCCGTCGGGTGTGGTCCGCCCGCAGGGAACGCCGATCTTGTGCTCGCAGTGCTCGATCAGCTCGTAGGCCCCGCGGAGCATGCACGCCAGCCCGCGACAGACCCACAGTCGCGTCTTCCCGAGCTTCTCGCCTTCCCCCTTGAAGAACTCGTAGAAGGTCATCGCGTCCGAGACCTCGGACGGGTGCAGGTCCAGGATCTCGGCGATCTCGACGATCGCCTCGTTCGACACCGTCCGCAGCTCGTCGTGGACGAGGTGCAGCGCCGGCAGCGTGACCGCCTGCTTGCGGGGGTACATCGGGATGTACGCCCGGATGCGGTTCTTCAGGTCTTCGCTCAGCATGAATAGCTCACAGCTAACAGCTTGAAGCTGACAGCAAGCAGAATCAGCTCGACTCTCGAATCGATCCGATCAAGCCGGTCAGCATCCGTTTCACTTCATCCAACGTCTTACCCAACCCTACGTAAGTTGCGTCGTCCAGAAACCCAAGATCGCGGGCCAGTATCAACTGATAATCGAGTTCTTTCGCCGAACCGCTCGCGATCCACAGAAACCGTTTTAAGTCCACGTCGCTACCCCGTCCGCAACCTTCCGCGATGTTCGTCGGGATCGACATCGCAGATCTGCGCGTCTGCTGGGTCAACGAAAACAGTTCTTCCTTCGGGTAACCCCGTGTCGCCTGATAAACCTCCAACACCAACTGGTGCGACTTCTGCCAACCCTTGAGGTTGCGGAAATCTTGCATCGCTATAAGCTTGTAGACGACAGCTTGTAGCTGACAGCTGCCAAGTCCCGGTTCGCCCAGCCGCTTACTCTGGCTGTTAGCTGCAAGCTGTCGGCTTCTAGCCACCGCCTCATCGATCCAGCTCCGCCGCGATGATGTTCAAGCTGCCGAGGATGGCCGGCACGTCCGAAATCTGGTGCCCCTCCATCAGCATCGGGAAGACGGCGAAGTGGATGAACGACGGCGGCCGGGTCCGCGCCCGCCACGCCCGCCCGTGCCCGTCGGACACCACGTAGAACCCGAGCTCCCCGTTCGCCGTCTCCGTCGCCCCGTACACTTCCTCGACCGGCGGCTCCCACTGCCGGTTCCACATGAACAGCTCGAAGTGCTGGATCAGCCCCTCGATGCTCCGGTAGGTCGCCGTCTTGTCCGGGATCGTGAGCTTGTCGTTCAGGGCGACGTTCACCGGCCCGGCCGGGAGGTTCTCGACCGCCGCCTTGATGATGTTCAACGACTCGATCATCTCCTCCATCCGGACGAGGTACCGGCTGTAGCAGTCCCCGCCGGTGGCGCACACGACCTTGAACGCGCCTTGCAGGTCCGGGTACGCCAGGTACGGCTCGTCCTTACGGAGGTCGCGGACCACCCCGCTGGCCCGCGCGACCGGGCCCGAACAGCCGGTGTTGATCGCGTCGGCCTTCGAGAGCACCCCGATCCCCTTCGTGCGGTCCACGAAGATCCGGTTCCGGTTCAGCAGCCGGACGACGTCGGCATGGGCTTTGGGGAAGGTCCGGATGAAGTTCCGGATCTGGTCCACCACGTCGCCGCCGATGTCGTTCATCAGCCCGCCGACCCGGGTGAAGCTCGGGTGGAACCGCTGCCCGGCGGCCGACTCCATGATGTTGTACACCTTCTCCCGCTCGTTGAAGGCGTACAGGAATGCGGTCAGGGCCCCGAGGTCGAGGGCGGCCGCCCCGACGCACAGCAGGTGGTCGCTGATCCGGGCGAGCTCGGCGAGGATCGTCCGGAGGTACTTGCAGCGGGGGGTGAGTTCGATCCCGATCAACTTCTCGACCGCGTGGTGCCAGCTCACCTCGTTGGCGAACGGCGAGATGTAGTTCATCCGGTCGACGATCGTGACGTACTGGTTGAAGTCGAGGTCTTCGCCCAGCTTTTCGAACCCGGAGTGCAGGTACCCGATGTCCGGGACGGCCTTGACGATCGTCTCGCCGTCGAGCGTGAGGATGAGCCGCAGGGTGGTGTGCGTGGCCGGGTGCTGCGGGCCGAAGTTCAGGGTGTACAGGAACTCCTGGTCGGCCCCAGCCTCGTCGATCTGCGGCAGCACTTCGAGCGGCATAGAAAAACCCCCGAACTCACCACAAAGGCACGAAGGCCGATCTCACCACAAAGGCACGAATCCCGAACTCACCACAAAGGCACGAAGGCCCACAAAGATCACCAAGATTTGAACAGAATACGACCGTCTTCTTTGTGGCCTTTGTGTGATCTTCGTGCCTTTGTGGTGAAATCCTCACCCTCTTTAGCTCTCGGCCCGCGTGATCGTCGGGAAGTTATGCCGCTCGCCGAGCCCCCGGAGCGGGTAGTCCTTGCGGAGCGGGTAGGCGGTAAACTCGGACGGCATCAGGATGCGGCGGAGGTCCGGGTGCCCGTCGAACCGCACCCCGTACATGTCGTACACCTCCCGTTCCAGCCAGTCCGCACCTTGCCAGAGGGGGACGGCGGACGGCAGGACCGGGTCCGGGTCGTTGGCGAACGCCTTCACGAACACCCGCCCGCCGGTCGTCGTGTTGGTCAGGGCGTATACGACCCCGTACCGGTCGGCTGCCCCCGGGTAGTTCAGGTAGTCGACCCCGGCGACGTCGCAGAGGAAATCGAACCCGCACTCCTCCTTGAGGCACCGGAGGAGGCCGAGGAGCACCGCCGGGGCCTTGTCGGCCGCGACGATCACCCGCCGGTCGCCCCGGAACTCGGAGGTCGTGAACGCGCCGGGGAACCTGGCGGTCAGGGTGTCGAGGTAGGCGGCCATATCGCACCTTTACTAATGACCAATGACCCACCAATGACCCGCCAATGACCAAGGAAAAACCCGAAACCATCTTCCCTTGGTCATTGGCGGGTCATTGGTGGGTCATTGGTCATTTTCAAGCTTCGTAGCCGGGTGGCGGTGGTGAAGTCCCCGGGGGCGACGATGGCCTCTTCCGGGCCGATTTCCCGGGCGAGCGAGGTCGGCCCCTCGTAGCTCGACCGGGCGGCGAACTCGCGGGCGTCTATCGTCCCGGTCCGCTGGATCTTCTCCTGGATGTCGAGCACCGCCCGGATCAGCTGTTCCGGCCGCGGCGGGCACCCGGGGACGTACACGTCGACCGGGATGAACCGGTCGATCCCCTGGACGGTGGCGTAGGCGTCGAACACGCCCCCCGAGGAGGCGCACGCCCCCATCGAGATGCACCACTTCGGCTCCGGCATCTGGAGCCAGATCCGCTGCATCACCGGGACCATCTTCATCACCACCCGGCCGGCGACGATCATCAGGTCGCACTGGCGGGGGCTGAACCGCATCGCCTCCGACCCGAACCGGGCAATGTCGTACCGGCTCGACGCGGTCGCCATCAGCTCGATCCCGCAGCACGCGGTGGCGAACGGCATCGGCCACAGGCTGTGCTTGCGGGTGAGGTTCGCCAGGTAGTCGAGCTTCGTCACCAGGAAGTCGGGCAGGAGGCCGGTTATCGCCACTGGAACACCCCCTTCCGCCACGCGTAGACGTAGGCGATCGCCAGGGTGGCGAGGAAGACCAGGATCTCGGCGAAGACCACGCCCCCGAACACCGTCTTCCAGGTCGGGTCGCCGCCGTCCGCGTAGGCGAGGACCGCCCACGGGTAGAGGAACAGGAGTTCCACGTCGAACACGAGGAACAGGATGGCGATCAGGTAGAACTTGATGTCGAACTGCATCCGGGCCGACCCGACCGGGTCCATCCCGGACTCGTAGGGCATCTGCTTCACCCGGGTCGGTTTCCGCGGCTTGAACGGGGTCAGGTGGCTGGCGGCGATCGTCCCCAGGCCGAAAGCGACCACCACGACGGCGTAGATCAGGATCGGGTAGTAGGCCGCGAGGTCGAACGCCGGCTCGATGCCCGCCGGAGTCTGGACCGGGACCGGTGCTGCCATGAGACCGAACCTTCCTCTACCCGGCAGGAGTAGCTGTTTCTCCGAGGTCCCTTGTGAAATTATTCACAAGCCCCGCCAAAAAACAACCTCGACGGTCTGTCGAGGCCTGGCGTTCCCACCCAGAGAATAGTAGTGAGGGGGGTTGGGGCGTCAAGCAACGCGGCGGGGTTGGTCCTCCGCTCGACGAGCGGGCACGGGGCCGGCTTGGGTGGTGCGACGGCCGGCACAGGTCTTGTAGGGCCGGCTGTGCCGGCCGGGGCGGGGGGCATCGGCCGGCACACCCGGCCCTACAGACCGCGAACAAGAGTTCCGATCAACTCCCCCAGCCGTCCGGCGACCAGTTCTGCATTATCGAGCACGTCCGCGTGGTCGAGCCCGCCGCCGGCCAGGCCGGCGGCCTTGTTCGTCACGCACGACACCGCCGCGACCTCCAGTCCCAGCGCCGCCGCGGTCTCGGCCTCGATCACCGTCGACATCCCGACCGCGTCCACCCCGCACGTCCGCAGCGCCCGGATCTCCGCCGGCGTCTCGTAGCACGGGCCGGTGAGCGCGGCGTACACGCCCGCCCGCAGTTCCCGCCCGGCGGCGGCCCCGTGCTCCTGCATCGCCCGGATGAGTCGCGGGGAATACACGGCGGCCGTCCCCGACCCGGCCGCAAGCGCCCGCCACGACTCTCGCCCCAGTAGCGCGACGTGTTCGCGGATCGCCATCAGGTCGCCCGGGCCGAGTGCCGGGTGAATCCCCCCCGCCGCGTTCGTCAGGATCAGGGTCCGGGCCCCGAGAGCGGCCGCCACGCGGACCGGGGCCGAGACGACGTCGTAGGAATGGCCTTCGTAGAAATGCACCCGGCCGAAGAATACCAGCACCGGGGTATCGGCCCACGTGCCGACCGCGAGCTGGCCCGTGTGGCCGTGAACGGTCGGCGGGACCAGCCCGGGGACCTCCCCGAACCCGACCCTCGCGAGTTCGCGGAAGTGAGCCGTCCCGCCCCCGAGCCCGGACCCGAGGACCACCGCGGCCCGCGGGGCGTCGGCGTTCGCGATCCTGGAAACGCGGGCGAATGCGGCGGTCATCACGGTCCCATCAGTCGTCGGCCCCGGCGGGTCCGGCTGGTTCGCCGATCTCGGCGAACTGCTGCTTGATCCGGACCGCCCACCCGATGCACTGGGCGGCCCCCTCGAGCCCGAGCCGGGTCGAGTTCACCACCAGGTCGTAGGCGGTCGCGCCGGCCGGTTCCCGGAGCAGGGCGCGGGCCAGAAACTTGGCCCGCCGGTCGTCCCGGTCCCGGGCCTCGGCTTCCGCCTCCTCGCGGGTGAGCCGGAGGGTCTGGGCCAGGAAGTTGACCCGCGAGGCGACCGGGGCGACCACCCGGACGTGTAGGGTCGACGCCGCGGGGAGCAGGAACCCGGCCCCGCGGCCGACGATCACCGCGTCCCCGCGGGCGGCCACGGTCAGCACCAGCCGGGCCAGCGCGGTCGTCTCGACGGTGTCGCTCACCCGCCGGGTCCGGAGCAACCGGGCGAGCCGGGCGTCGGCCCACGCCCGGGCCCCGGCGGGGACGTCGGCCAGCAGCTGGGCGCGGCCGGATTCGTCGACGAGGAGGTAGTCGAGCAGCTCCTGGTCGAATACCTGCCAGCCGAGAACTTCACCGAGCTTGCGGGCGATCGTGGTCCCCCGGGCCCCGGCCTCCCGGCTGAGCGCGACGGTCAGCCCGCGGGGGTGGGTGAACGGGCCCTCGGCCGGCCGGTCCCCGCGGAAGCCGTGCAACGGCGGGCCGGCGGGTTCCGTCTCCGGCGGCGCATCCGGCGGGGGAGCAGACATGCGGGCCCCTCTCAGAATAATGACGAATGCCCCAGCTGGCTGGTGGGGCGTTCGTCATTTTCACTACACGTCGTCCCGGTATTCGGTCCGGGCGAACAGCCACATGCCAAGTCCGGTAAACCCGACGGTGACGGCCGCCAGGACCGCCCATGCGGCTGCGGCCGACACCGGCTGAGCCACCTCAAGCATGTCGCCCGGGTATCCGGCCGTCGTAGCCCCATTATACATCAGACACCGGGCGTAAAAGGTCAGACTCAGCAGCTTCAGGCTTCCCGGCAGGCCGGCCACGAGGAATTCGAAAAAGAAGGCGTACACCAGCCCGACGACGACCGGCCGGCGGAACACCGCCCCGATCAGGTGGAACAGGGCGGAGAACGCGACCGTGCCCGCGACCGCCGCCGGCCAGTACAGGCCGAGCGCGGCCCGCCCCAGCTCCCCGCCGGCGAGGCACAGGGCCGCGAACCCCCCCACGCTGAACAGGAGGCACCACGGGAGGGTGCCGACGAACTTCGCCAGGTAGATCGCCGCCCGCGGCATCGGCCGGGTCATGAGCCAGACGAGGGCCCGGGTCTCGCGGTCGGTCCCGATCGCCCCGCTCGCGTAGGCGAGGGTGAACATCGGCAGGACGAACCCGAGGTACGCCCCCGACACGACCCACCGGGAAAAGTTCATGAACGCCCAGTCCGCGACGAACCTCTCGGACTGCACGACGGCGGCCGGGACGTACAGGATGAGCGCCTGAAGGTTGTACTGGAGGGGGTCGAAGAGGTTGGGCCGGAGGTCGTCGCGGATGGTCGGCGAGAGGAGCCGGTTCCCGGGCCGGACGGCCTCGGCGTACTGCCGGTAGCTCATCCCCCGCCGGAGCGACCGGTCCGGCATTCCCCACCCGCCGGGGCGGACGGTCAGCGCCCCCGCCCAGATCACCACGATGGCCAAGAGCCCGACCGCCACCCACCCCATCTGCCGCACCCGCCAGTGCCGCTGGAAGCTCAACGCCACCAGCACCCAGAAGGCGCGGGGGACGGACGCGGGGGGCGGGACGCGGGCGGCGGAACGATCCGCCGCCGCCGTGACTTCCGGTCTGTCCGCGTTCGTCATGAAGGTACCCAGGAATCCGTTCGTCCGGTCCGCCGCCCCGCGCCCGGCGGGCCCATAAACCCTTCCCCTGATCCCTCAGCTCCCGCCGGCGATGACCACGGCGTAGCCGCGGTTCTCGATCACCGAGCAGTCGCCGAACGTCTCGAAGATCATCGGCACCACCGCGGTCGGCATCTTGGTCACCAGGTAGTACCGCCCGCCCGGCCGGAGCAGATCCCGGGCCCCCTCGACGAACAGTCTCGTGATCTCCGACTTCGCGTAGTACGGCGGGTTCGCCAGGATCACGTCGAACGCGCCCCGCCCGAGCCCTTCCAGCCGGGTCGAGGTCAGGAACTGCGGGTTCGGGACGCCGTTCGCCGCCGCGTTCAGCTCGGCCAGCGCGACCGCCCGCAGGTTGCTGTCGATGAACGTGGTCCGCCCCCGCGGCCCGGCCTTCGCGGACAGGAGACACCCGACCGCCCCGTTCCCGCACCCGAGGTCGAGGATCGTGTCCCCCTTGCGGACCTCGGCCACCTCGACCATCGCCCGCGCCCCGGTGTCGAACCGGCCGTAGCTGAACGTCCCGGGCCGCGACACGAACGCCATCGGCTGGCCGTCGGGGAGCTTCGCATGGAACGTCACCTCGTGCCGCCGCCGCTTGCCGGCGTCGGTCTTCGTGCTCCAGAACGCCATCCCGTCCTCGCCCGCCGGCGTCTCCCCGCACTTCCCGAACACCTTCTTGTGCCACTTCGCGAACTGGTTGTCCCGCTCGTATTCGGAGAGCGAGAGGAAGAGCCCGCCGGGCCGGAGGATGTGGTACGCCTGCTCGACCACGTCGAGTTTGAGTTCGCGGTCGGCCTGCGCGGCGGCGGGGAAGATCGCCGTCTCGAACCGCGGGTCCAGGTCCCACGGGTCGGGGTGGACGGCCACCCCGGCCTCGGCCCCGACCTCCGCGAGACAGTCCCGCACCCTGTCCGCCTGGTGCAGGTCCATCTGGTAGCAAACCGTCTCGACCCCGCCGAGGGCCTTGACGAGGTTCGCCACCGGCCACGGCGGGCCGAGCACGACGCACACCGGCGGGCGGACCTTACCCGAGACGGTGGCGAACAGATCCGTGAGGTGGTGCTTCATGATGCTGCTGAAAGAAGTGCGGCCGCAGCTCGCTCCGTGGCGAGTCGCGGCCACACGGTCGGTACGGTATTCTACGACCCTACCCGTTTCTTCCGCGCCTTCTCCACGAACCCGTCGAACTTCTCCCGGGTGGTGCGGTCGGAGCCGTCCCGGGCCTTGGCGAGCTCCTCCCGGGCGGCCGTCGACTCCCGCTCGAGGAGCTGAACCCGGTGCTCCAGGGCCTGGACTTCCAGGTCCACCAACTCCTTGGCGAGGCCGCGGAGCTGGTCCTCGATCGTCTTCCGGTCTTCCTCCCGCGGGGTGGCCAGCCGGCCCACCAGGACCATCGCCTTGTTCTCCGTCTTCCAGATCTTCAGTTCGAGTTCGTACCGCCTCGTGTCGTCCTGCAGGTCGGCCAGGAACTCGGTCACCTGGAACGTCTCGCGGACCTGGAGCTCGTACGCCGGCCGGTTGCTCTTCCGCAATTCGTCCAGCAGCGGGACGAGGTCGGGGCAGTGCTTGCGGACGAAGTGGAGGGCCGCCGCTTCCCGTTCTTCCGTGAACTTCGGGAGTGGGTCGGACGGGCGGGCGGTCCCGCCCGCGGCCGCGATTACGGCGAGGGCAAACGCACCCCGGACGGACCAGCCGCACGACGCGGTCGCGGACATGGAACGCACCTCGTAAACGGAACGGATCGGTACCCCCGGCTACGGCTCGTGCGAGTCGAACGCGGCCGGCCGGGCGGGGTGAGTGGGGTGGACCGGGTGAAGGTCCCGCAAATGCTGCCGCCACCGGGCCTCGTCCTCGTGGGTTTTCTCCACGTGATCCGGGGTACTCAGTTCGGCCCAGATCTCCGCCGCCTTCCGCGCGGAGTCGTCTGTCCCGCAGGCCGCGGGGGCGGCGGGCTCGGCGGCGGCCGCGTGTGTTCCGTCGTCCACAGCTGGTGGGGGGGGCGGCGCGACCGGGTATGCCTCGGGCCCCGCGTCCGAGGTCGGCCCGGTGGCACCTTCGGCCGCCGGGCGCGAGTCCGCGCGGCCGTACTGTGGGGCCCCGGCCCCCCCACCCGCGAGGACGAGCCCGACCAGTGTCGACGCGGCCGCCACCCCGGCGCCGAGCCCGGCCCAGGCGACCGGGTGGCCCCGGTACGCCCGCCGGGCGAGCCACCCGGGGCACCACGCCCGGACGGGCCGGAGGCGGTCCCGGATCAACGCCCGGAACGACCGGTCGGGGGCCGGCGGCTCCCGGCCGAGTGCCGCCGCGGACAGCCGGACCGCCTCGGCGAGGGCGTCGCGGGCGGACTGGTCGTCGGCCAGCCGGGTCTCGAACGCCTCGGCCTCGGCCGGCGGGAGGTCGCGGGCGGCGTACCGCAGCGCGGTCGCCTCCAGCGCGAGCGGGGCGCGGCGGGGCGTGGCCTCAGGCATACCCGGCCTCCCACAACTGGCGGAGTTTCTTGAGCCCGTCGTGCATCCGCGCGAGGGCGGTGTTGAGCGGGCACCCGAGGGCGGCGGCCACCTCGCGGAATTTCTTCCCCTCGAACACCCGGGCGGTGATCACCGCCCGCTGCGAGTCGGGCAGGAGGGCGAGCAGCTCCCGGACCCGCCGGGCGTCGTCGGCGGCCCCGACCGGGTCGTCCGCCCCGCGGGCCGCGAGCCCGAGCAGGGCCAGGTCGTCCGCCTGGGCCGGCAGGCGCTTTTCCTTCCGCTTCAAGAGCATAGCCTGCTGGTGGGCGACGGTGAACAGCCACCCCCGGAACGTGTCCGGGTTCATCCCGTCGGCGTGCCGCAGGGCCTGGACGAACGTCTCCTGGAGGGCGTCTTCCGCCCGGTGGTGGTCCTTCAGGATGCCGTACAGGAAGCGGAATACCGGTCCCTCGTACCGCCCGAACAAGGGGTCGAGGGCGGTCTCCTCCCCGGCCCGGAACCGGACGAGGAGTTCGGCATCGGTCGGCTCTGGAGTCACGTTCACCTCCGGCGGGTGATGCGTATCTCGGACCGGCGGGCGCTCGACCACTCGATGTCGGTCCGTCGTGTCATGATTCGTGCCTGCCGCAGAGACACGGCGGTGCTCGGGCAAGTATAGCAGATCGCGGCGACCTCCGGTCATCGCCCGCACCAATTCGCCGATCGTTTCGACAGGCCGGACCGACCCCTCTTCACCCTGCTCAGTCACCGTCTTCGACTTCGTCCTTCTTGCAGCCTTCGTCCTCGCCCAGCACGCCCGCCGATTCTTCGAACCCGGCCTTCACCTTCGGGTTCTGGAGCATGATGACGGCGTAGATGCCGACGAGGAGGGGGAGAACGCCCATGACCGCCCCGGTCATCGCCCACCAGTACGAGGAGAGGTTTACCATTTGGCTCGCCCCGAAGCAGATGACCCCTCCCCAGGCAAAGGTCATGAGGCCGAGGACCATCATGACGATCGCCTCGTCGACCTCCTCGTCGCCCGGCGGGGCGTCGTTGAACACGAGCGGCCACATTCCGATGACGAACATGAACAATCCGCCGACCCCGGTGA
>JAQGHQ010000072.1 GCA_028288765.1 Gemmataceae bacterium
CCCGCCGCCGGCTGTCGTGAACGTCTCCGGTCCACGGTCGAAGTCGGTCGCGGCGGGACACCGCGAACCAAAAGCCTGTCCCCCCTGAGAAGGAAGCGGAGGGGCCGGGGGAGAGGTTAAAGGTCCATGCAACTGGCGCTTGCCTATCGCGGACGGAGCGCGATCACACAGTCCACCGTCGGGCTGGCGGTTTCGCTCGCCCCGAACCTCCGCCGCGACCGGGTCAGCTTCGTCGGCATCCTCCGTCACCCGCTCCGGTTCCGCGAGGCGGTTTCGGCACTGCACGACGTCGTCATTTCTGATGAGCGGTTCAAGCCGAAGGATAAACGCGGGTACGAAGAGTGGAAGAAGCAGGAGAAGGCCCGCGAGACGAGGATCCGGTCGGAGGCGGTGAAGGCGAAGCGGGCCGAGCTCCAAGGCGAGCTGAACAAGCCCATCCCGGTGAACCTGGAGAAAAGATTCCAGCGGTGTCGGCAGCGGTACTGGGACGCCCGGGTCAAGTACTCAAACCTCCTTTCGCGTGAAGACCCTCAGCTCTGGCGGCTGCTGATGCCTTGCGATCCGGTCATCACCGTCAGCCCGGACGTGCTGTTTTTCGAGTGCTTCAGTGCGGACGAGAGCAGTTACGGGTGCCTCACCGTCGAGCGCGAGGCGTTCGCGGCCGAGACCGACGTGGCCCTCGGCACCACGAACGTCGACTACTCGTGGCGGCTGTACGAACACTTCCAGGAGATCCGGAGCTACCGCGAGACGAGGTTCGCCATCGACCCGCTCGGGTTTGAAGTGCAAACCACGCCCGACGTCGGGAGCTACCGGGAGGAGAAGATCGACCTGCCGCAGAGCTGGCTCCGGGGATTCGCGACGCTCCAGTCGGCCATGAGTTTGCCGACGCGCCGGGTGCCGGTCAGTCGGGAAGGGGTGTACGCGGTCCTGTCCTTCCTGAAGAGACACAAGGCGCATGCATCGCCCCGGGCGGTGAGATTTGAACTGAAGCCGGGCGAGCCCGCGGCGATCGTGTTGGAGCCGTGGAACCAGCGGATCGTGTTGCACACCACCCCGTACACCGGGCCGCGGGCCGAGGTCATCCGCACCTGGGGCCGCGACCGGTTGCGGGTCCTCGCCCGGCTCCTCCCGCTGATCGACGGGGCCGACGTGTACCTGCTCGGGACGGGATTGCCGAGCTTCTGGGTGATGCGCATGGGAGAGATGAAGCTGACGCTCGGCCTGTCCGGCTGGACGACGAACGACTGGACGAGCGGCGGGAGCGCGATCGACCAACTCGCCCCGCCCATCGCACCTTCGGCCGACGTGATGCGGGGCATTGCCGAGGCATTCCGCCAGCAGCCGGCATGGGCCCTCGACGCCCTGGCGACGAAGACCCGCTCGTCCGCCCCGGTTGTGTCGGCGGGGCTGAACAAGCTTGCCCTGCTGGGTCAGGTGATTCACGACCTGCCGCACGAGGTCTACCGGTGGCGGCAGGTGATGCCGGTGACCCTCTCGGCCGAGGTCATCGGTCCGGAGAACCCGGAGACGGCCGCCGCCCGCGAACTCACGGGGCGCGGCGTGCGGATCACCCACGACGGGGTCGACGCGAAGGGTCAGCGGCACGTCGTGGCGACCGTGGAGGGCCGGTCCACCGCGGAACTCACGCTCGACGCGGACGACCGGATCGTCGGCGGAAAGTGCGGGTGCTCGTACTTTTACACCGGCGGGCTGCGGAAGGGCCCGTGCCGCCACCTCCAG
Organism: Gemmataceae bacterium; assembly: GCA_028288765.1. Lineage (GTDB taxonomy): Bacteria > Planctomycetota > Planctomycetia > Gemmatales > Gemmataceae > Urbifossiella. The sequence goes on from JAQGHQ010000072.1 coordinate 1,744, forward strand.
GCGATCCGGAACACGGCCCTCGGCCTCGCCCAACCCGGGGGTACGCTCGACAGCTGGTACAAGAGGTTCACGAACTAAAGGCCGGTGGTCGGGTTCATCCCGACCACCAGCCACAAACTTTGGGCAGCCGGTTCCGAGACTTAAAAATGCTGCGGCGATCCGCCGCGGTTGGAGTTGCCTGCGATTGCGTCCCCAGAGCCGTTGGTCTTTTCGCCCGGTGCCCCACCGGTCGGCCGGACGGGACCAACCTGCGTTTCCAGCCGACCGGTGGGGCACCGGGCGGTCGTGAACGTCTCTGGTCCGTGGATGAAGTCGGGACCGGCTGCCCAGAATCTAACCCCGATCGTCGTGCCTCGGGGTTCGTCCAGACCCGCGGGATGCCATGAGCCTGTACGACTGGCTAGCGCGACGGAACCCGACACCGGGCGGGGATCCGATTACCCCGACCCCGGTCCCGCCTGCCTCCGATCGCCCGCCCGCGCCGTCGAGCGGGCCGGTTTCGCCTCCCCCAACTGCCGGCGAGCGCCAGCCGATCGATTCATCCACCTCGGCCGACCCGTACTCTGGTTCCGACTTCCTGCCCATCTCCCGGCACGAGATCCTTCAGACGGCCGCCGAACACGGCAACCTGATGGCAAACGCCTTCCAGACGGGGCGTTCGAGCATCATCCCACCGGCCGACGACCCCCGCACCAAGCTCATCGACCGCGCCCTCGTCACCCACGGGTTCCTCACCACGGAAGAGATCGCGGAGATCCACCGAGTCGGCGTCGAGTACGCGACTCTCAAGCCAAACCTGGAGAACATCGGACTGAAGGCCGGTCTCGCCGGCGAGGCCGCGGTGCGGGCGTACCGGGAGGCAAAGGAACGGCTGAAGGCCCAGAGGAAGGCGGAATCCGAAGCCCGAAAGAGGCAGCGGGCGGCGGACGTCGAGCACCGCCGGGCGACGGACATCATCTTCCTCGGCCGCGGGGTTTCCGGTCGGCTCCACCTCCGGCTGAGTGATGAAACGCGGTTGGCCGAACTCGGCCTGCCGGTGATGCACACACCAGCAGATGTAGCCACCGCCCTGGGGCTGAGCATTCGGCAGCTGCGATGGCTCGCGTTCCATACCGAGGCCGCGACCCGGACCCACTACGTCAAGTTCCAGGTGCCGAAACGGTCCGGCGGGATGCGGACTCTCTCCGCCCCGCACAAGACCCTCAAGCTTGCCCAGCGCTGGGTGCTGTCCACGGTGGTCAGCCGGTTCCCCGTGACCGAGGCGGCGCACGGGTTCGTCCCCGGCCGGGGCATCGTGTCGAACGCCGGTCCGCATGTCGGGAAGGCCGTGATCGTGAACATGGACCTGGAGGACTTCTTCCCGAGCATTTCGTTCCCCCGGGTCCGCGCGGTATTCGAGCGGCACGGGTATTCGGGCAGTGTGGCGACGGTCCTCGCGCTGCTTTGCACCGAATGCCCGCGGACGACGGCGACCTACAACGGCACGCGGTACGAAGTGGCAACCGGGCCGCGGGGCCTCCCACAGGGCGCGCCGACGAGCCCCGGGCTCTCGAATCAGGTGGCCCGGAAGCTCGACAAACGGCTGACCGGGCTCGCGGCGCGAATGGGGTTCACCTACACCCGCTATGCCGACGACCTGACCTTTTCCGGCGGCCCGGAGCTGGCCGAACGGGTGGGTTACTTGATGGCCCGGGTCCGGAATATTGCTCGCGAGGAGGGGTTCACGGTCAACGAGAAGAAGTCGCGGGTGATGCGGCGGAGCGCGGCGCAGACCGTTACGGGCGTGGTGGTGAACGACAAGGCGTCTGTTTCGCGCGACGAGCTGAGACGCCTGCGGGCGATCCTTCACCGGGCGCGGGCCGAGGGGCTGGACGCCCAGAACCGCGAGGGCCGGGAGAACTTCCGGGCCTGGCTCGAGGGCAAGATCGCGTTCGTCAACATGGTCCGCCCGGACGTCGGGGCCAAGCTGAAGGCCGAGTTCGAGGCGGTGGCGGGAGGATAAAGACTGGCTCAACCACGTAGTCAAGGAGGGCACGGAGGAAGAAAGAATCTAACGGGCGCAACCGGTTGACCGTGACTGGAGGGAGGGGTGGTTTTGAAGCCGCGAAGCGGCGACGGCCAGTAGCCTGGGGTGAAACCCCAGGCGGTCGCGATCGGTTCTCGGGGGCGAACGAAGGTATCGGAAAGAGGAGGCGAAAGCGGAAGGGCGTCGGCCCGCCAGGGATTTCATCCCTGGCTACGGGCACTCGCCCTACCGGGCGAAGACCCTCTTTCCGGAGCAGGTAACCGGCTTGTGGCCGGTCCAAACGGGTCTGCCTTCTCGGTGTCGTTTTCCCTCTGTGTTCTCTGTGACTCTGTGGTTCGTTACTGCCGCTTCCTGCCGACCCCGAACTGATCCCCCGCCGCGACCGGCACACCGTCCCGGAAGTGGATCTCGACCAGCTTCTCGCTATGCACCTCTTTCCCGTTCTCGTCGGCCAGGGTTGCCACGATCTTTTTCGTCGCCGTATCGATCACCTCGCCCGTGGAGGGGTACGCGTACTTCCCGTCGATACTGAACGTCACCCACCCGGGCTGTTCCCGGAGTTTGACGCTCTTCACGTACTTTGGCGGCATCACCGTGGCGTCGAAGACGTGGACCCGCTGGTTGTGCGCGTCCACCACCCAGAGCTCGGTCTCGTCCGGGGTTAGCCCGATCCCGTGGCTCGGGCACCCGTGCCGCTTCACGGGCCCCCGTGCCGCTTCACGGGCCCCGCCGCGACCCCCGGCACCTCGACGCGGTGCAGCTTCTTTCCTGTTTTCAGGTCGCCCACCTCGAACCCGAGCAGATCGTTCACGTTCACGAAGCACAAGGTCTGCGAGCCGTTGATCGTGAACGGCCGGATCGCCGCGGCGAACGGGCCCACCTTGTCCACCACCCGGTGGGTCTTCGTGTCGGCGACGAACAGCCACGGCGACTTTAGCCCCGCCAGGTAGACGCGCGAGCCGTCTGGTCCGCAGACCGTGTTGTGGGCCCCGCTCTTCGTCACGATCTCGGCGAGCACCTTCCCCGTAGCTGCTTCCACCACGTTCCAGGTGTCCTTCTCGAAGGACGGGACGAAGAGGGTCTTCCCGTCCGGGGTCGCGGCGAGTCGGTCGCACCCGTTCGCCAGTTCCGTCCCCCACTCCGTCTTGCCCGTCACGAGGTCGACGCAGTAGAGCGCCTCCGGGGTGGTGAAGTGGAGCCGTTTCGTCGCCGGGCTCGCGGTCACCCCCTTGATGTTGCGAGGCTTCCCGGCCCTGCTCGCGGTTGTCTCGATCCGCTTGACGAACTTGTGCCCGTTGTCGACGTCGAAGCCGAGGACGCCGGCCCCGCCGAACTCCAGGTAGTCCCGGATCCCGGGGCAGACGACGTACAGGAGCCGCGAGGCCGGCGGACCGGCGGCTCGGAGGTGACTGAACGGGGCACAAAGGGCTGCGGCGAGGAATGAGCGACGGTCCATTAAGGCCCCTCGGGGGTGAGGTTTACGAAGCGAGTCCACCGACCGACTCACGTTCGATCCCGGGGTTGGGATACAATACTATTGCCATGCCCGGTCGGGCGGTGTCGGCTTTTCTGCCCTCGGTCGACACACCCGGACCACAATTCACTTCGGGAGGACGATCATGTCAATTCGATTGGCCGGGCTCCTTGCACCGGCCGCCTTGTTTTTCACGGTGGGCTCGGCGACGGCTCAACACGGGGGTGGCGGTCACGGGGGTGGCGGTCACGGGGGTGGTGGGCACGGTGGCGGTGGTCACTTCGGTGGCGGTCACTTCGGTGGCGGTCACGGGGGTGGCGGTCACTTCGGCGGTTTCCACGGCGGACACCACGGCGGGTTCTCTCACGGCGGATACCACCGCGGTTATTACGGTGGGTACGGGTATCCGTTCTTCGGCGGATACGGGTATGGCCTCGGCTACGGATACGGCGGGTATGGGTATCCGTACTCCTCGTACGGCGGGTATGGGTACTCGTACCCGTACTCGTACGGCGGGTACTCGTACCCGTACTCGTACGGCGGGAACTCGTACCCGTACTCGTACGGCGGGTACGGCTACGCAACTCCGGCGACGGCGACCATGGTCGGGACGCCGGAGGTGAGCAGCAGCCTGTATACCCCCTCGTCCGATCCCGGCGTAAGTGCCCCCACCTCGGTGACGACAGAGCCCGCCCCGGCGACCGTGACCCTGGTCGTCCCGAGCGACGCCCAGGTGTGGATCAACGGGAAAGAAGTTCTGGCGACCGGCAACACCCGGGTGTACACGTCCCCGGCCCTCCAACCCGGCCAGACGTCCGTGTTGTCGGTAAAGGCGCTGTGGGGCGGGAGCACTCGGGAGATGCAGCTCCCGATCCGGGCCGGCGACAAGATGACCGTGGATCTGACTCAGGCATAACGCGTTCACACAGTCGAACGGATTCCTGAACCCCGCTTCGGCGGGGTTTGTTGTTTGACGGGACCCGGGTCCCGCTACCCGCCGCGGCAGTCCTTCCTCTTTTCCCGTTCGGCCGTAGATCATCCTCGCCCCCGTCCGGGCACCCGACCTACCCCAACGGAGCATTCGATGCGTCCTCTCCTTGTCGCCGCGGCGGCCCTCGCCGTCTCACCGGCTTTCGCCGCCGACCCGCCGAAGTACCGCGTCCTCGCCCAGGACAAGGACCACGTCGCGATCGTCGGGCCCGGCGGGAAGGTGGAGTGGGAGGTCGAGTGCAAGTACAACTCGCACGACGTCCACCTGCTGCCCAACGGCAACCTGCTGTTGCACACCGGGCCGGCGACGGTCACCGAGATGACGCCGAAGCAGGAGGTCGTCTGGACGTACGAGGCGAAGCCGAGAGACGGGTACAAGGGGCGGGTGGAGGTCCACGCGTTCCAGCGGCTCGACGACGGGACCACGATGGTCGCCGAGAGCGGGAACCGGCGGATCGTCGAGGTGGACAAGGCCGGAAAGGTCGTCCGTGAGGTGCCGCTGACGGTCCACAAGCCGGACCCCCACCGCGACACGCGGATGGTGCGGAAGCTGGCGACCGGGAATTACCTCGTCTGTCACGAGGGCGACGGGTGCGTGCGGGAGTACGACCCCGCCGGGAAGGTGGTTTGGGAGTACAAGCTCGACCTCGGCGGCCGGCCGGGGTCGCCGGGGCACGGCCCCGAGGGGCACGGGACCGAAGTGTACGGCGCGCTGCGGCTGGGGACCGGGAACACGGTCATCGCCGGCGGGAACAACAACCGCGTGATCGAGGTGGACCGGGCCGGCAAGGTGGTCTGGAGTATCGACCAGAAGGAACTGCCGGGCATCACCCTCGCGTGGGTGACGACGCTCCACGCTCTGCCCAACGGGAACCTGATCGTCGGCAACTGCCACGCCGGCCCGGATAACCCGCAGCTGTTCGAGGTGACCCGCGACAAGAAGGTCGTGTGGACGTTCAAGAACTTCCAGGTGTTCGGCAACAATTGTGCCGCTGCCCAGGTGCTCGACATCAAGGGCGTGATTCGGTGAGGTACAAATGAACGGCCGAACGCGGCCTGCCGGGCGATCCCCGGCGGCTGGGGAGAGGACATGCCGGTGGGTTTTAAGCTTTTAGCCGAAGGGAGTTTCGATGAGCGACCGACTTGAGGAGAACAAGCGGCGTGTCCTGGAGTTCTACGACCTGATGTTCAACCAGTGCCGTCCCGCCGAAGCGGTCGAGCGGTACGTCGGAAGCAACTATACACAGCACAACCCGAAGGTGGCAGACGGCAAGGACGGCTTCATTGACTACTTCAACCGGATGGCACGCGAGTACCCCGGCAAGAAGGTGCGATTCCTACGGGTCATTGCAGAGGGGAAGTACGTCGTGCTGCACGGCCATCAGGTGTGGCCGGGCGGACCGGATTGGGCGGGCGTCGACATCTTCCGGCTGGACGACGACGGTAAGATAGTAGAACATTGGGATGTGCTTCAAACGGTGCCCGGACAGTCGGCCAACAGCAACGGGATGTTTTGAGTCGATCTCAAGAAGGCAGTCACCCCTTGCTTCGCCTGTCGCGGAACGCCCGGATCTTCAACCGTACCCGCTTCACGCTCACCGCCCTCACCGACCGCCCGATCCGCACCGCGATCGCCTCGTCATGATCCGTCCCGAGTAGGGCGAGCTGCCCGGCGGTCCGGATTGCGCACCCGCCGGGAATCCCGTTCGGGGTCCGATTCGACGTACGGGTCGTGGTAGCGGTCGTTACGGGGAGTGGTCAGCCGGCGGAGCGTGACGGCGGAGGTGGGGCCCTTCGATATGCCCGAGGAGACGTACGAGGCGATGGTGGCCCGGATGGCTACCGTCGCCAAGGTGACACAAATGTTAAGGCAAGATGAGGAGAGGTCGCCGGGGCGGCATTCTCAATTGAATTGGACGGGGCTTCACGGTGTAATTGCGGGGTTCCTCTCCTTCGGATGGAGCCTCAGATGACCATCACGACACCGATCGGAGTCACGATCGACCTCGCCCATGTCGTGGGCATCGACTACGGTACGAACCTTCTCGAGGACGAGGTCACACTGACCATCGAACTCGTCGAAGGCCGATGGATAGCACTTAGCCCGATCTCGCTGGACGAAGCCGAGGACATCATGAGGCAGTACCGCATGGCGACTGTGCGGTGGGTGTGACTGCTGCGTCGGCTAACGGCCGTTTCAAGTTCGGGTCGGTGCGGACATCACGGTGTCAGACCTGACGGACTCCTTCCGGGCGGTGGCCCGATCGACCGTCCGGAGGAGCACCGGCCGGCCACGAGCTCGTCCTACCCCAGCGGACGCATGCAGCTACAGGATTGCACCCGTTTCTAACTTCCAGGTGTTCGGCAACAGCCTGGCCGCCGCGCAGCTCCTCGACATCAAGGGAGTAGTCCGGTGAAGATCGGGGGCCCGAACGAGAATCACGGGAGACGGGATGGCGGTTATTTACCCCGCCTCGTCGTGAAATAGGGTGGGTACTTTTCACCCTCTGACGCCCCGGAAATGCCATGTTTCCAGAGCGTATTTCATGTTCCGAGGTGCGCAAGACGCGCCACGATCTTGGCACGGTCAAGTTCACCCAACTCCGCGACTCTTACCCCTTCCCAGGGATTCGTTCCCGGGCGGATTGCGGTAGCCTTTCGGCAAGCAACTCGAGTTCTCACCAAGTGAGAAGGGGGGCGCGGACGACCCCCGGGAACGCGGTCAGGCGGTCAGTCGATCGCGGAGGCTCGTCAGGGCGTGCTGCTCGATCTGCCGCACCCGCTCCCGGGTCACTCCCAGCTGGTCCCCGACCTCCCGGAGGGTGGCCGGCTTCTCGCCCCCCAACCCGAACCGGAGCCGCAGGACCGTCGCCTCCCGCACCCCCAGCCCGTCGAGCGATCCGATAGCCGCTTGGATCTCCTCCTCCCCGCCGAGCTGATCGTCCGGGGCCGGTAATCGCCCGTCTGCGAGGATCTCGGCCAGGTCAATGTCCTCAGCCCCGACACCGGCCGTGGGCCGCCCGGACGCGACCGCTTGCTTGGCCCGGGCCAGCGCCCGGGTCTGCTTCGGCGTTAGCCCGACTGCCTCGGCCACCTCCGGCGGGGTCGCGTCCCGGCCCAATGCGTCCCGCAACGCGGTCTCCGTCCGTCGCCACTTGACCAGTAGCCCGCCCATGTATTGCGGAAGGCGGACGGCATGCCCGGACTTGTTCAAGGCGGTCCGGATGCTCTGCTTGACCCAGTACGCCGCGTAGGTGCCGAACCGGGCACCGAAGGCCGGGTCGAACCCCTCGACCGCCCGCATCAGGCCGAGGTTCCCCTCGGCGATCAGGTCCTCCAGCGCGAGCCCCTTCCCGACATACTCCCGGGCGAGACGGACGACTAACCGGAGGTTCCCTCGGGCCAGGTGGTCCCGGGCAGCCGGGTCCCCGGATGAAATGCGGGTGGCCAGGTCCTGTTCCTCTTCGGCGGTGAGGAGGGGGGTGCGGTTGATCTCGGACAGGTAGCAGTCGAGTCCGGAGCGGGTCATGGGAATTCCTTTCGCGCGGACGTCGGCCGGCGGACCGGAGGGGCCGGCCCGTTCCGATGCGGAGCGGGTTAAGGAGAGGGATGGTCGGATTCAGACGGGACCGAAAGACGGCTGAACGGGGGTAACGTGCGACAGGAATTCAGACCGGTCAACCGGAAAAAATCGGATTAGCCTGTCAGTGACGACAGTCTTCCGTGTTATAGATTGGCATATGTCTTGTGATGAACATGTGTTATGGCAGATATCGATCAAGAGACTGCTCGTTCCTATGGTTGGCTGGGGATATCTCCAGACGGGGCGGGTCGGGCCGACCGATGATGCTCGAACCATCGACGGCAAGAACCGGAGTGGGATTGTCTCTTACGACACCCGCGCCGGCGCCGGGTCCTTCGGGTTTACTCCCCATCCCCGTACGGGTCGCGCACTTGTGCCCCCGACCTTGTCGTGCAGCCAGGTTACAGTAGCCATCACCCGCCCGATCCTGAAAGCCCTCACCTGCTCGATCCCGGACGCTACCATGAAGGGAGAACGTGCGGAGACGGGTTACGCGGCACGACCGGGATGTGATTCATGTTGCACAAATAATTTAATTCCTCCCCTCAAAATCACTGCAATGTTTGTTGCAAATTAACCAACGGCGGATTGTGTTTCGTCACCTGACTTGCATAATCGACGGTAGCTCGATCCTTTACACGGGGGCTGAACCCCCTCCTGCCTGCCACCCGGCCCTACCGCCTGAGCCTTCACACGTCCGTTCGCAGGTTGCCATCTGTGGACGGTCGGCTCCGATCCCGATCAGTAGAACGGGACGCCGGGCCGTCGTGCCGCGGCGACGAGTGCCTCACCCGGCCCCGGGTAAGCGACGACTGCCGTCACTCCCCGGCCGAATATCCTGGCGCGGATCGCCTCGCCCGTGAGAGTGACGATCGTCATGAGGCTCACGTTCTTCACCAACGATCTGCTCTTGCTCGCCGCCCCACCTGCTGCCCAGTTTGTCTTCCCCGGCATGGCCGTCCAAACCCGGCGGGACCCGGCCGAGGCCCAGGGGGGAGTGGGGACACGAAGGCCGTGCTCCGGCAGCCCCCGGGGCGACCAAGACCACGCGACCGTCCCGGTCATCATGCTGACCACCACGGACGACATCCCAGGAGGTCCAGCGGTGCTACGAACTCGGGTACAGCGTGTCCGTCGCCAAGCCGGTCGCGTACGAGGAGTTCGTCGAGGCGGTCAAGCGGCTCGGGCTGTTCCTGTCGATCGTCGAGGTGCCGCGGGAAAACGACCTGGGGGGCTGAGCCGATGACGGCGGAACTGACCCATCCTGTTGCGTGCGACCGGGGGACGATCCTGGTGGTGGAGGACGACCCCGGGGTCGTCCTCCTCGAGCGGCGGCGGCTCGAGCGCGCCGGGTACGCGGCCGTGACCGCCGGGACCGCCGACGAGGCCCTCCGCCAGCTCCGCGCGCACCCGGTCGACCTGATCCTCCTGGATTACCGGCTCCCGGGGGAGATCGACGGGCTCGAGTTCTACGCCCAGGTCCGGAAGGCCGGGTTCGACCTCCCGGTCATCCTGGTCACCGGGTTCGGGAGCGAGGCCACGGTCATCCGGGCCCTGCGGGCCGGGGTCCGGGACTTCGTGACCAAGTCGGTCGAGTACCTGGACTACCTGCCGGAGGCGGTCGACCACGTCCTCCGCCAGGTCCGGACCGAGCGCCAGCTGGCCGAATCCAAGGCCCGGCTGGCGAACATCATCGGGTCGGCGACGGACGCGATCATCGTGGCTGGCCCGGACCACCGGATCACGCTCTTCAACGCGGCCGCGGAGGAGATGTTCCGGTGCCCGGGCGGGCGGGCGATCGGCCGGCCGCTCGGCGAGTTCCTCCCGCCGGAGGTGCTGGCCGGGGCCGACGACCGGGGCCCGGGGTCGCCGCGGCACGCGGTCCAGGGGCGGCGGGCGGACGGGGGGCGGTTCCCGGCCGAGGCGGCGGTGTCCCGGGCCGAGGTCGGCGGGCGGACGTTCTACACGGCCGTGGTCCGGGACGTGACCGAACAGCGGCGGCTGGAGGAGCAGTTCCGGCAGGCGCAGAAGATGGAGGCGGTCGGCCGGCTGGCGGGCGGGGTGGCCCACGACTTCAACAACCTCCTCACCGTCATCAACGGGTACGGCGACCTGCTCCTGACCGAGCTCCCCCCGGTCGACCCGCTGCGGCCGTCCGTCGCGGCGATCCGGGACGCCGGGGAGCGGGCGGCCGGGCTGACCCAACAGCTCCTGGCGTTCAGCCGGAAGGCGATCATCGAGCCGAAGGTTCTCGACCTGAACGAGGTGGTGGCCCGGTCGGAAAAACTCCTCCGCCGGCTGATCGGGGAGGACGTGGCCCTGGTCACCGCCCTGACCCCCGAGCTGGGGCGGGTGAAGGCGGATCCCGTTCAGGTCGAGCAGGTCCTGATGAACCTGGTGGTCAACGCCCGGGACGCCATGCCGGGCGGCGGCCGGCTGCTCGTCGAGACGGGGAACGCGGAGGTGCCCGGCGACGACCCCGCCCGGCGCCCCGGCTGGTACGTCCGGCTGGCGGTGTCGGACACCGGGTGCGGGATGGCGGACGAGGTGAAGGCCAAGATCTTCGAGCCGTTCTATACCACCAAGGGGCCGGGCAAGGGGACCGGGCTCGGCCTGGCCGTGGTCCACGGGGTGGTCGAGCAGAGCGGGGGGTACGTCCGGGTGGACAGCGAGGTCGGGGTCGGGACGACGTTCGAGGTCCTGGTCCCGGCCGTCAAGGACGTTGCCGGCCGGCCCTCGCCCGGGGTCGTGCGGGTCATGGCCCGGGGCACCGAGACCGTCCTCGTGGTGGAGGACGAGGAGGCGGTCCGGCGGATCGCCCGGATCGCCCTCGAGACCCAGGGGTACACGGTCCTGGAGGCGGACGGCGGGACGACCGCCGTCCGGGTCGCGGACCAGCACTCCGGCCCGGTCCACCTGCTCCTGACGGACGTGGTGATGCCCGGGACCGGCGGGCGGGAGCTGGCCGACACCCTGCGGCAGCGGTATCCGGGGTTGAAGGTGCTGTACATGAGCGGGTACACGGACGACGCGGTCGTCCGGCACGGGGTGATCGAGGCGACCGACGCCTTCCTCCAAAAACCGTTCACCCTGCAGGCGCTGGCGAAAAAGGCGCGGAGTGTGCTGGACGGGAGCGGCTGACCGAATTGGGTCTCGGGTCTGTCGGGTCTCGGAAAAGACATCGACATAACCCGGCCACCTGAGATCGCGTGCGGGTCTCCACCGGTCTCCGACAGACCCGACAGACCCGACAGACCCGACAGACCCGACATCCGCCCTCCGGTCACAGGCGGGTCGGCAGGTCGGCGGCGGCGGGGAGCGTCAGGGCGGTGTCACCGGCCCGGGCCGTCCCGACCACCGGCGCGGCGAAGGGGGCCATCGCGGCCAACACGTCGGCCATCGTCCGGAACCGGTCCCGCCGCCGCCGGGCTGTCATCCGGCGGACCACGTCCTCCAGCCCGGCCGGGAGCCCGGGCCGGACCTCCCCGACGGGCCGGGGGGTATCGGACAGGTGCCGCATCGCCTTCTGGACCGGCGACCCACCCGGGAACGGGACTTCCCCCGTCAGCAGGTGGTACAGGCTGCACCCGAGGGCGTACACGTCCGCCCGGGGGTCCACCCGGCGGGCGTCCACGATCTGCTCCGGGGCGGCGTAGTCCGGCGACCCGATCAGCCGGCCGACCCCGGTCAGGCCGGCGTCCTCCCGGCCGTCTCCGCCGATCCGGGCGAGGCCCACGTCGAGCACTTTCACCACCCGCCCGTCCGCGGCGAGTCCGAGGTTCGCCGGCTTGATGTCCCGGTGGACCAGCCCCTGGTCGTGGACGTGCTGGAGCCCGACCGCCGCCTGCCGGACGTACTCGCACGCCCGGCCCGGGTCGAGCGGGCCGCCGGCGACCACCCCCCGCCCGAGGTCCGGGCCCGGGACGTACTCCATCGCGAGGTAGAACGACCCGTGGGCGGTCCCGGCGTCGAAGGCGTGGACCACGTTCGTGTGGTTCAGGCGGGCGATGGCCCGCACCTCCCGGGCGAACCGCGCCCGGGTCAGGGCGCACCCCCGCCGGTCCGCCCGGACCACCTTCACGGCGGCCTCCCGGCCGAGCCCCCGGTGCCGGGCCAGGAACACCTGGCCCATCCCGCCCGCCCCGAGCCGGTCGAGCAGGATGTACCGGCCGACCGCGAGCCGGGCGGTCCCGCCCAGGGCGGCCCACCGGGCCTGGAGGGGCGTGAGCCACCCCCGCCGGACCAGCCCGGCGAGAAACGCCCGCGGGTCCGGCACCAGGTGTTCCAGGCGGGCAGCGGGGTCGGCCCGGGCGGCAGATAAAACGCCGGCGCGGAGCAACCCTCCGGTTACTGTTTCGGTCTCGGGCATCAGGGGTTCGCGTTACGGGACGCCGACCGCCGGGCAGGCAGGAGCGGTGGCGGGGGGGCAGGGCAGGCTTGGCGACTGTCTCTTCACGCCGGGTATTTTAGCGACCGGCCGGGTCAGGTCAACCCGACCGGGTCGGTCGAGAGCTGGGGTTGCGCCCGGCCGGTCGGTCGGGCCGGGTGGTGACGAAGATTCCGGTTCCCACCGGCCTGTAACCCGCGGGCCGGTCGCGACCTCCGGCGCCACCACCAACGTCCGCGCGGGCGTGGCGGCCGGGAGTTTGACTATTTGTTCCATCCGGAACCACGAACCCACTCCTGTTCCACACCAAGACTTCTTATCGCCCCGGGCCGCCCCGGCCTGATCGCGCCCCGGCACGAGCGCGAGCCGCCGGCGCGGAGACGCGGTCCCGATACCCGAGCCGGTTAAAGGCGTCTGGTTTCACGGTTGTGGCCCAGGTCTCCCGACCGGTGCCGCTCCACCGGTCGGAGAACCCCAGGCGGCCCGAATGTGCGAATATGGTCCTACACACCGCGTGGGAACGAACGAGGAGATGTGGGGCCACCGGTTCTTCAGGCGAACGCCACGGCCTCGACGTGGTGGTCGGCCTTGTGAACCTCGTCCCACTTCACCCCGTCGGCCGACCGCACCAGCCGGCCCTTCCACCGCGGGCCGACGAACACCCCGGCCCCGTACGCCACCGACACCGGGGCCCCCGCGGTCGCGGCCCGCTCCCACTTCAGGCCGTCCGGCGAAACGTAGGTCGCCCCGGCCCCGACCGCCACGAACCGGTCCTTCGCCCACACCACCGCGTTCAGGTGTTCGCCCTCTTCACCGGTCTGCCGGTCCGTCCACTTCACCCCATCGGCGGTCACCAGCCGGAGCCCGTGGAGCCCGACCCCGACGAACACCCCGGCGCCGAACGCCACGTCGACCAGGGTGTCGATCGCCTTCACCTCTGGGGCGTCGGTCCAGGCCCGGCCGTCCGGGGAGGCGGCCCGCCGGCCGCGGTCGCCGACGGCCACGAACCGTTTGTTCCCGTACGCGACCCGCCGGACCATGAACTTGCCCGGGATGTCGTGCGGGCCGTCCCAGGATTCCCCGTCGGAGCTCAAGAAGACGAACGGCCGGGCCGCCCCGACCGCCCCGGGGTCCCCGCCGAGCGCGAGGAACATGCCGTTACCGAACCCGAGACCGCGGATGTATCGGGAGTACTGCGCGTCCTTCACCGAGGTCTTCCACGCCGCCCCGTCGGCGGTCGCGGCGAAGATGTTGCTGCCGCCGTAGCTCCCGATCGCGACCAGCCGACCGGCCCCGCCGGCGGCGCACCGGTACGTCTCCCCGTCCTTGCCGAGCTGGGGGGCGGACCACGTCTTGCCGTCGGGCGAGGTGAGCCGAAGGCCGTTGTGTCCGGCGGCGAGGAAGAGTGGGTTGGACATGACTGGATGGGGTCGGGGGAGCGGATCACGGGTTGGGGAGGATCGGAGGCATCCGGGAACAAGGTCCGGGTCTCATACAGGAATCCGGTGCGGGTGTCGGGTTTACTCCCCTATCCCCGCTGGGTGCTTTGTCGAAAAGGTCGGTTTCTCCAGGCGAGCGGGGGCCGAGAACCGCATGAGCCCGTGAGTCACGTCAGACGCTACCGACGCATTGACGTCGCTCCGATCAGCCCGGCGAGCGGGGGGCGTGAGCCCCCCGAGTAACGTCAGACGCTACCGAGACGTTGACGTTACTCGGGGGGCTCACG
>JAQGHQ010000089.1 GCA_028288765.1 Gemmataceae bacterium
CCCGCCGCCGGCCGGCCGGCACGCCCCGGCGGCCACGCCGCGGTCGGCCCCGCCCGCCCCACGGACCGCAACCCCCGCCTCCGATCCGGAGGCGGAAACGCTGGACCACCGCACCCCGACCCCGACCCCGACTCCGGCCCCGACCCGCCGCCCGAAGCCCCCGGCCGCTGCTCGTCCGACGAACGAGAAGTCGTTCGACTGGACGCCGGTGCTGCTCGTCCTGCTCGCCCTCTTCTCGGCCCTCGTCGGGTACTTCGGGTTCATGCGGTAATCGCATCCCGACCGGGCCGCGGCGCCCCCATACACGGCGCGACCGTGGGAGCTGCCCCTCGATCCTGACCCGTCACAGCTCCCGGTACATCACCAGCGCGTCAACGAACCCGCGGGCGGCGTGCCGGAACGCCTTCGGCAGCCGCCCGACGACCGCGAACCCGTGTTTCTCCCACACCCGGACCGCCGCCTCGTTCGAGCTCACCACGAAGTTGAACTGCATCGCCCGAAAACCGAGCCGGCGGGCGGTGTCGAGCGAATGTCCGCACAGCGCCGACGCGAGCCCGCGGCCCCGGGCGGCGGCGGCCACCATGTACCCGGCGTTGGCGACGTGACTCCCTCGGCCCGGCTGGTTCGGGCGGACGTAGTAGGTGCCGACGACGGTCCCGTCCACTTCCGCGACGAACGCCACGGCCGGCAGCTCGGCCCACAGCTGCCGGGCCGCTTCCTCCGGCGTCGTCTCGTCGTAGGCGAACGCATCCCCGGCCCCGACGACCTGGCGGAACATCGCCCAGATCGCCGGCCAGTCGGCGGCCGTGGCCTCGCGGATGGTCATGGCGGCGGAGGGATTCGGGGACTCGACAAGATGACCCCGGCGGCCCCCACCGGGCCGCCGGGGTTCGCGTCCTGAAGCCAGGCGGCGCGGCGGTTCGCGTCCGCGGGCGGCGGGACGATCAGGCGTCTCCCGGCGGGATGCCTGATACCCATCACGATACGCTTCACCCGCCTGTCGTCTCCCTGCCCGCGCGGAGTGAAGGCCGCCCGTAACGACGGGCGGCCTTCACACCCACCGGACCGCCGGCCCGAGTTCATTCGATCGTCTTGATGACCTTCCCGTCTTCGTCGGTGAACTCGATCTTCGTGACGGTCACGGTGGTCTTGGTACCGGGCGGGGCGGGCTTCGCGGGCACCAGAACGGTCAGCCGGACCGGGACGATCATGTTCAGCCGGAGGTCTTTGCCGAACGCCTCGATCAGCCGTTGCTTCATCGAATCGGTGATGGTGAACGTCAGGTTCCGCGGGGCGCGGTGGTTCGAAAAGATGACGGCGAACTCGTTCGAGTCGCGGATCCGCGGGGTGAGCGGGACCGCCGACACGTTCATCTCGAGCGTCTTCCCGGCGAACCCCCCGGGGTTCCGGTTCAGGGCGGCCAGGTCGTCCTTCGGGCCCGGCGGGGCCGGGAGGGTGCGGACGATCCGGTTGCCCCGGCCGATGAAGTCGAGCCGGGCCACCCGGACCGGGATGATCCCGTCGTCGCCCCGCTTCCCGACCAGGCAGACGAGCCGGACCGGGAGGGGCTGGTGCGCCAGTTCCACCTCGTCGAACTGGGCGGCCTGCTCCCCGCTGACCAGGAACTTCAGCCGCTCCGGCCGCTGCCCGTCCGGGCCGACGATGATCAGATCCTGGACCGCCCCTTGGGTGACCGGCGGGGCCGCCACCCGCCCCTTGACGACGACCACCCGTCCGGCCAGGGTCTCCGGGTTGGTCGTCAGCTCGCTGAACGGGCGGGCGTCGGTCCCGACGGGGAGGTCGGAGACGGTCAGCGTGTAGCCGACCGGCTTGGAGGCGGCGGTGTACTGGGTCCCGGTCTGGGGGTTCGCGGTGGTCTGGGAGGCGACCTGGATTAACACCTGTTCGGCGTCCAGCGGGACCGTCATCTCGCCGAGCGCGATCCCCAGGGAGGAGGCCATGTCGCTGTCGGTCAGCAACTTCTTCAGGGGGAACTCCTCGACCCCGGGGAGGTTCGCCTTCCCGTCCTTCCTCATGGCGAACGGCTTGTACCCGGTGGCCGGGTCCTTCACCGCTTCCGGGGGCTTCCCGCCCCCGGCCCACCGGCGGATGAATACCGTTTCCACCTTGTCCAGCGGGTCCATGACCGGGACGAAGACCAGGAACTTGGCCTGCCCGCCGTCGAGCCCGATCGGGACGAACAGGGTGGTCATGAGCTTGCCCTCCAGGAGGGCGATCAGGTCGTTCACCGGGACCGCGAACCCGATCCCGGAGCCGATTTTCGGGTTGATGATCGACACCGCGACCCCGACCAGCCGGCCGTCGGCGTCCACCAGCGGGCCGCCGCTGTTGCCCGGGTTCATCGTCCCGCTGATCTGAACCCGGTCCAGCTTCCCGGCCGCGGTGTGGCGGAGGCTGGACACGCTCCCCGTGCCGAGGGTGATCTCCGGGTTCTTCTTCCCGCTGGACAGGATCTCCCCGAGCGGGAACCCCCAGAACTGGATCGGCGTCCCCTCGACCACCTTTGCCGGAGTGTTGTAGGGGTTGAGCGGCTTCGGCCACGGGAGGGCCGACTGGACCTTGAGGATGGCCAGGTCGGCGACCGGGTCGAACGCGACGATCTCGGCCTTCAACTCCCGCTCGTCCTCCTGGCCGCTGTTGAACACCGCGGTGACCTTCGCGGTGCTGCTCCGATACCGGGGGCCGGCGGCGGCCTCAATGACGTGGTAGTTGGTGGCGATCAGGCCGGTATTGCCGAAGTGCGCGGCCAGGAACCCGGACCCGGTGCCGGACAGCTCGCCGGCGTCCACCTTGATGTAGGCGCACACCTTCTTGATCTCGTCCAGGGTCAATTTGGCGTCCTTCGGGACGACCTTCGGGGCCGGGTTCTTGGCCTCCTTCCGGGCCATCATCAGGCTGTAGAACGTCGGGACCTCGGGCTCCTGGTTGGCCTCGGTCGGCTTGAGTGTCGCGGCCCGGATCGTCGGCGGCTTGGAGTCGATCGCCTGGCGGAACAACTCGGCGTGGGGGCCCGGGACGGTCTGGACGTTCGCCACCGGGAATTCGGGTCCCGCCGGTCGCGGCCCGGGACTGGTGCCCGGGGCAGTCTGGGGTGTCCCCGTCGGAGTCACCTTCCCCGGTGAGGTGACTCCCGGAGCCGGGCCACCCGGTTGGGCGATCGCTCCCGGGCGGCCTACGGCCCCCGGAGTACTGCCGGGTTGCGGAAGGAGATTGGGCCCCGGATCAACGGCCCCGAAATTGTCTTTCTTCGTGTTGGCGGCGGTATCGGCCGGCCTGGAGTCCGGTTTCGACCGGGTGGCGACGATCCCGATCACCACCCCGACCACCACGAGCAGAGCGAGCCCCCCGGCGACCACCGGGACGACCGGAAACTTCTTTGCCAGCTCTTTCTTCTTCGCTTTCTTCTTCCCGGCTTTCTTGACCGGCCGGGGTTCGTCGTCCTCGTCGTCCGGGTCCGGGAGGTGGAATCTGGTCTTGCACTTGGGGCAACGGACGGGGGTATCGTCGTCCGGGAGCTCCGGGAGGTGGAAATGGACTTCGCAGCTGGGGCACCTCAGACGCATGACTCCCTCGCGGCCGGTGAAAAGAGATCAGGGGATCGCGGTTATCTCGGGGAGAGAGCAGGTGAAGAATACGGCCTTGCCCCTGACCGAACAACCGAAATCCGGAGACCAATGTCTCGTTGATCTCTATTTGACAGGTGAAGATACCGGTTTCGCCAGCCACCGCATCCGACCAAGGTCTGTTAATCAAATATTTACATGATAATTGTCCCCCGGCGGGACGTTCGGCGGACACCGCGCCACGCATGGGATTGTCGGATTCCTCGGAGAGTCGTGATTGATTCCGCCGAAAGTTGCGTATACAATAATTGCGACAGTCGCGGAGCCACACGGTCATGGACAAGCCGACGAGCAGCAGCATCGACACCATCGCCAGGACGTGCATCGCCGTCCGCCTGCGCCTGCTGAACCGGGTCGTCACCAACGTCTACGACGACGCCCTGCGCCCGCTGGGCCTGAAGGTCAGCCAGTTGAACATCCTGGTCGTGACCGCCAAACTCGGCCTCGCCCGGCCCGCCCAGGTCTGCGAGATTCTGCACCTCGACACGTCCACCCTCAGCCGTAACGTCGAACGGATGCGGGCGCACGGGTGGCTGGAGATCGTGCCGAACGAGGACGCCCGCACCCAGCCGTTCCGGTTGACGCCGCGGGGCCAGCAGCTGACCGAGAACGCAGTCCCAGCCTGGGCGGAAGCCCAGCGCCAAGCTGCCGAACTGCTGGGGGACGAAGGGATCGCCCTGCTCGACAACGCAGCCAAGAAGCTGGGCAGCCCGCGGGCGAACCCCTGACTCACTTTTTCCTCGGCCCGATAGTTGCATATACAACTAATGCCTTGATAGTGTACGGCTGTCAACTCGCCCCACCAGCTGGGAACTCTTATCGGAGGGACGAAACGTGGTGACGTCACATCACCCGATCGACCACGTCCGGGTGGAAACCGGGAAGACGTTCGCCGAGGTCACGAAGGACTTCGAGCGGCAACTCGGCAAGTACGATCCGACCGTGTTCCAGGCGATTCGAGCCGCTCCCCCACTTGCGGAGGGTGCCGAGTCACGGATCGAGGCGATGGCCGGGCCGAGCGGCCTCATGCTCTTCGGCACGATGGACCACGGGGCCCTCCTGTCCCTCTTCGGGAAGCGCCAGAAGGCCGTTCAGTACGTCGTCGGGAACCCGCTCATCGCCATCCAAATGACCCGGCACAACCTGGCCGCAGGTCTGTACGCCCCGCTGCGGGTGCTGATCTACGAGGGCGACCGAGGGATGACCCGTCTGGAGTACGACCTGCCGTCCTCGCTGTTCGGCCAGTTCGACGACGTCAACATTGCCCCAGTCGCCCACATGTTGGACCGGAAACTGGAAGAGTTGGTGGCGGCAGCAATCGGGTAGGAGGACGGCAGAGAGACAGCCCGTCGGGGCGTCATGCCGCCCCGGCCCGACACGGCATCTGCCGTCTTCGTGACGGCCGACACCCCACCCGTCGCCGAACGATCGGTCGAGAACGCCCGAAATGGAGGATAACATCATGGCACACTCACTCATCGCCCGGCCCACCAACAGCGTCAGGAACCTCACGGTTGCCGCCCTTCTCGCCTGGTTCCTGCTGGCCCTCGGCGGCTCCCTGCTCGGCGTTTTCGACAGTGAACCTCGCCCGCCCGTCCCGCTGGGCCTGGCCGTCGTCGTCCCGGTCGCCGTGTTCGCCTTCTGCTACGTCACATCGGGTGTGTTCCGGCAGTTCGTGTTGTCGTTGGACTTGCGGATACTCACCGTGGCTCAGACCTGGCGAGTCGGAGGGATCGTGTTCCTCGTCCTGCACCAACGAGGAGCCTTGCCGGGAGTATTCGCCCTCCCCGCAGGTTGGGGAGACATCGCCATCGGGATCACGGCACCCGTCCTCGCGTGGTACTGGAAGCCCCCGTTCCCCTACAAGACCTTTATCGTGTGGAATGTGCTGGGGGGCCTCGACCTGGTGATGGCGGTGAGTCTCGGGGTTCTCGCTTCGGCAACCCCCGTGGGTATTCTGGCCGGGGATGTGACTACCGGGATCATGAGCCAGTTCCCGCTGAGTCTGATCCCAACGTTTTTCGTGCCATTGTTTTTGATCCTTCACCTGATCAGCTTGATCCGTGCCCGAAAAGGAGCACCCTGACGGGGTCCGCCCGTCAGGACTCCTCGCCGGCTCGCTTGATGGACACGCGATTCAGCCGCCCGGCAAAATTCCCGGTGGGTTCGGCCTTCCGGCCGTTAGCCCGGCGTTCTCACCGCGGAGCCCGCAGAGAGCGCAGAGGAACGGCCGGATCGACGTTCGGACGCGAGCGGGTGATCCGTCGTGCGGAGGAGCCCCGCCCCCCCGTTCTTCGAACGCCGGTCCGGATTCTCCGTTGCGTCCTCCGCGCCACCGCGGTGAGCAATCCGGGGTAGTCCACCGCCCGGAGTTGCGCTTCCCGCCCCCGGGCGAGGTGGTTGACCTCGATCGCCCGCCACCCAGGGGTTTCCGGGTCGGCCGCCCGCGGGGCGCGCGGCCCACACCCCCGGCCGAGAAATCCTCCGCATCTCGGTATTGCACTGCAAATGGCCTTGCATTACTATGCCTATTGTTTGGCCGATTCCCCGGTCGGCCCGCCCGCCGCGCCCGACACCCGGAGGGCCCCATGCCCACCCCGAGCAAGGAGTACGCGGACGAGGTCCTGATCCGCCACCTCGCCTACGGGGACATCATCCCCGACGCCGCCCGGATCGCCCACGTCAGCGAGCGGACCGTCTTCCGCCGGCTCGCCAACCCGACCTTCCGGGACCGCCTCAGCGCGACCCAGGCGGCCGCCCTGTCGCCGGCCTACGGGATGCTCACCACCGGGCTCAACGACGCCTGCTACAAGCTGACTCAGCTGGTCCGGCACCCGAACCCGCACGTCGGGTTCAAGGCGGCCAAGGCGGTGGTCGTCCTGACCCTCACGATGCGGGACCAGGTCGAGCTCGAGGACCGGGTGACCGGTCTGGAGCGGATCGTGAAGCACAAGGCCCGGTTCGGGGAGTACCCGCCTCCCCCGGAGGACGACCCGGACGAGGACGACCCGGGGCCCGGCGGGCCGGGTGGTCCGGACGGTGCCCCGCCCGGCGGCGGCCCGGAGGCGGGGCGGCCGCCCGTCCCCCTGCCAAACCCGGAGCGCGCGGTGGGGGTGCCGTCCCCGCCGGCT
>JAQGHQ010000115.1 GCA_028288765.1 Gemmataceae bacterium
ACCGCCGCCGCGTTCCCCCGCCCAGGGCGTTGCCCGGGGCTATGCGCTCCCAGCCTTTCAGGCTGAAGAGTTCGAGGCGCCTTTTCCTCGTGGATGTCGACAAAGCGAGCGGACCACACTCGCGGACCGAAGAAACGACCGCTCGAGGTGTGGGCGGACTACTTTGAAAGACCCTGGCCTCGAACGCTGTCAGACCTGGAAGAAGTTCCCGGAATCCGCTTCCCACCCCGTCCGGCTCCGGTGATATGTATTATTGAGAGCTGACCGCGCCCGCCGCCCGTAGCCCCGCCGGTTCGACCCCCGGAGGTCGTTCGATGAATCCTGCCCCCGTGCGAATCGGTCTCCTTCTGCTGGCGGCGGGGGCTATTGTCGCCCCCGCCCGGTCGGCCGATCCGCCTGGCGCGGGTCGAAAGATCGACTTCGCCCGGGACGTGCGCCCGATCCTGGCGGACAACTGCTTCGCCTGCCACGGGCCGGACGAGAAGACCCGGAAGGCCGACCTCCGGCTCGACACCCGGGACGGCCTCCTCGGCGGGCATACTGTTGGTCCTGGGCCGGCAGCGAAGAGCGAACTGGTCGCACGGGTGACCGCGAAGGACCCGGACGAAGTAATGCCCCCGCCCAAGAGCGGGAAGAAACTGACACCGGAACAGATCGCCACACTGAAAGCCTGGATCGACCAGGGTGCGCCCTGGTCGGCCCACTGGGCGTTCGCCGCCCCGGCCCGCCCTCCGGTCCCGGGCGGGAGTGAAAAGCCAAGTAGCTGGGTCCGGAACCCGATCGACGGATTCGTCCTCGCGCAGCTCGAAAAGGCAGGACTGAAGCCGTCGCCGGAAGCGGACAAGACGACTCTGATCCGCCGCGTCACCCTCGACCTGACCGGGCTCCCGCCGACACCCGAAGAAGTGGCGAGCTACTTGAAGGACGAGTCGCCCGACGCTTACGGCAAGGTGGTGGACCGGCTCCTCGCGTCGCCGCGGTACGGGGAGCGGATGGCGTGGCGGTGGCTGGAGGCCGCCCGGTATGCCGACACAAATGGCTACCAGACCGATGCGGGGCGGGACATGTGGCGGTGGCGGGACTGGGTGATCGAGGCGTACAACCGCAACCTCCCGTTCGACCGGTTCACCGTCGAGCAGCTGGCCGGCGACCTTCTTCCGAACCCGACCCTCGACCAGCGGATCGCCACCGGGTTCAACCGGAACCACCGCGGGAACGCCGAGGGCGGAATCGTCCCCGAAGAGTACGCCGTCGAGTACGTCGCGGACCGGGTCGAGACGACGGCCACCGTCTGGCTCGGGCTCACGCTCGGCTGCGCGCGGTGCCACGACCACAAGTTCGACCCCCTCACGCAGAAAGAGTTTTACCAGCTGTTCGCGTTCTTCAACAACGTGCCGGAGAAGGGCAGGGCGGTGAAGTTCGGGAACTCGCCACCGGTCATCAAGGCGCCGACCCGGGAACAGGCGAACCGTCTCGCGGAACTCGACGCCAAATTGCAGGACGCGACCCGGCGGGTGGCCGAAATCCGCGACGAAACGGCGACCGCGCTGGACAAGTGGGAGAAGACCGCGAACCCCGCGGACGTGCCGGACTGGTCCCCCACCCGGGGGCTGGTCGCCCACTGGAAGCTCGATGACGCCGGTGGGCTTGTGGTCAAGGACGGCGCCACCTCCTTCGCTCCCGGCCGACTCGGGAAGGCGCTCGACCTCGACGGCCGGCGCTATGCCGAGGACGCCAAAGCCGGCGACTTCGGGTTCGACGACAAGTTCTCACTCGCCGCCTGGGTGTACCCGACGAAGCTCGACGGGGCCATCGTGTCGCGGACCCCGGAAGAGCAGCGGGCCGCCGGGTACGCCGTGCATCTCGTCAATGGAAGGGTGCAGGTCCACCTGACGATGCGGTGGCTCGACGACGCCCTCCGCGTCGAGGCCCTCACCCCGATCGACGCGGGCCGCTGGCGGCACGTGGCCGTGACCTACGACGCGTCGCGGTCGGCCGCGGGGGTGAAGGTGTACGTCGATGGCGTGGAGGCGAAAACCCGGGTGCTGCTCGACGAGCTGAACCAGACGTTCCGGACGACGGACCCGTTCCGGATCGGCTCGGGTGGCGGCCGGGACAGCCGATTCGTCGGCCGGATCGACGACGTGCGGGTGTACGACCGGGCCATCGAGCCGGTCGAGGCACGGGTCCTCGCCGTCGCGGAGACACCGGGAGAACTCCTGCGGAAAGCCGCGGGCAAACGCACTGCGGGCGAGATTGACAAGCTCCGGGCCTACTTCCTGGAACAAGCCGCTCCGCCCCGCGTCCGCGAATCGTACGCCGGCCTCCGAGCAGCTGGGGAAGCGAGGCGAAAGTTCTGGGAATCGATCCCGACCGTCATGGTCATGGAGGAAATGCCGACCCCGCGGGAGTCGCACATCTTGCTCCGCGGCGTGTACGACAAGAAGGGGGAGAAGGTGACGCCCGCCGTCCCGGCGGTCCTCGGCCGTCCGGAAGCAGGAACCTCTCGGGGAAGGGAGCGACTCAATCGCCTGGATCTGGCGAAGTGGATCGCGTCCCCTGCCAACCCGTTGACCGCCCGCGTGATCGTCAACCGCGCGTGGCAGCTCCACTTCGGCGTCGGGCTGGTGAAAACGACCGAGGACTTCGGCACCCAGGGCGCGTTCCCGACGCATCCCGAGCTTCTGGACTGGCTCGCGGCGGAGTTTGTGTCTCCGGCACCGGCCGCCGGGCGCGATCCCGGTACTCCGTGGGACCTCAAACAGCTCCACAAGCTGATCGTGACCAGTGCCACCTATCGCCAGTCGTCGCGGGTCACCAAAGATCTGCGGGCAAAAGACCCGGAGAACCGCCTTCTCGCCCGGTTCCCGCGGCAACGGCTCTCGGCCGAAATGGTCCGCGACCAGGCCCTTTTCGCGAGCGGCCTTCTGGCCGAACGGCTCGGCGGGCCGAGCGTGAAGCCGTACCAGCCGGGAGGACTCTGGAAGGAACTGACCGGCGGCGAGGACTACACGCCCGACACGGGCGAAGGGTTGTACCGCCGAAGCCTCTACACATACTGGAAGCGGACCGCCCCGCCGCCGGTGATGGCGACGTTCGACGCCGCCGGGCGTGAGACGTGCTGGGTCCGCGAGAGCAGGACAAATACGCCGCTCCAGGCCCTCGCGCTGTTGAACGAAACCGGGTTCGTGGAAGCATCTCGGGCCATCGCCCAGCGCGTCCTGAAGGAAGCCCCCGACCCCGCCGAACGATTGACCCGCGCGTTCCGACGGGTGCTTGCCCGGACACCCACCGAGAAGGAGCTCGGGATTCTCCGGAGGGGGCTCGACCACCATCTCGCCGAGTACCGCCGCGACCCG
Organism: Gemmataceae bacterium; assembly: GCA_028288765.1. GTDB lineage: Bacteria > Planctomycetota > Planctomycetia > Gemmatales > Gemmataceae > Urbifossiella. Next base: position 3,360 of record JAQGHQ010000115.1, read on the forward strand.
GCGGCCGCACGGAAGCTCCTCACGATCGGCGCGTCCAAACCCGACCCGGTTTTTGACGCCGCCGAACTCGCGGCGTACACGACGGTCTGCGGCCTGATCCTCAACCTCGACGAGACGGTGACCAAGGAATGACCCCGCACCCACTTGTCGACGCCGCCCGTGCCTCGCGGCGGGCGTTCCTGACCCGCTCCGCCGCCGGGATCGGTGCCCTCGCTTCATTGATCGCCGAGAGTGAGGCTGCCGAGCCGGCCGCCCCATCCGGCAAGCCACGGGCCAGGCGGATCATCTACCTCTTCCAGTCCGGCGCTCCCTCACAGCTCGACCTGTTCGACTACAAGGCCGGGCTGAAGGACCGGTTCGCCGCCGAACTCCCGGCCTCGGTCCGGATGGGCCAGCGGCTGACCGGGATGACCGCCACGCAGGAGTCGTTCCCGGTCGCCCCGAGCAAGTACCGGTTCGCGCGGCGGGGGAAGAGCGGGGCGTGGGTGAGCGACCTGCTCCCGCGGACCGCCGAGATGGCCGACGACCTGTGTTTCGTGAAGTCGGTGCATACCGAGGCGATCAACCACGACCCGGCGATCACCTTCGCCCAGACCGGCGCCCAGCTCGCCGGCCGCCCGAGCATCGGGGCGTGGGTGGCCTACGGGCTCGGCACGGAAAACGCGAACCTCCCGGCCTTCGTCGTCCTCGTCTCGCAAGGGTCGGGGAACCCGACCGACCAGCCGCTCTACGACCGTCTCTGGGGCAGTGGGTTTCTCCCGACCAGCTACCAGGGGGTGAAGTTCCGGTCCCAGGGCGACCCGGTGTTGTTCCTGAAGAACCCGGACGGGGTCACCGCCGCCGGCCGTCGCCGGGTACTCGACGACCTGGCCGCGCTCAACCGGCTGAGAGAAGGGGAGACCGGCGACCCGGAGACGGAGACGCGGATCGCGCAGTACGAGATGGCGTTCCGGATGCAGACGAGCGTCCCGGACCTGACCGACCTGTCGAAGGAGGATGCCGGGACCTTCGATCTGTACGGGGAGGACGCGAAAAAACCCGGCACGTTCGCCGCGAACTGCCTGCTCGCCCGGCGGCTGGTCGAGCGCGGGGTCCGGTTCGTTCAACTCTTCCACCGCGGGTGGGACCAGCATACCAACTTGCCGAAACAGATCGAGGGCCAGTGCCGCGACACCGACCGGGCGTCGGCCGCCCTCATCACGGACCTCAAACGGCGGGGCTTGCTGGACGACACCCTGGTCGTGTGGGGCGGTGAGTTCGGGCGGACCGTGTACTGTCAGGGGAAGCTGACGGCGGACGACTACGGCCGCGACCACCACCCCCGGTGCTACACCGTGTGGCTCGCGGGCGGGGGGGTGAAGCGGGGCGTGAGCGTCGGGGAGACGGACGAGTTCGGCTACAACGTGGTGAAAGATCCGGTCCATGTGCACGACCTGAACGCGACCATCCTACACTGCCTCGGGATCGACCACACGAAGCTGACGTACAGGTACCAGGGGCGGGACTTCCGCCTGACCGACGTACACGGGCGGGTCGTGAGCGAATTGCTGATGTAAACGAGATGTGGGGGCGAGTTTTCAACTTGTCCAGGTTCAATTGCCTGGGCAAGCGGGAAGCTTGCGCCTTCAGATGCCGTCTCGCTTTGTTGAACCCCTCGGTTGCTGGCGGGCCGCCACGGAGGGCGGCCCCCTACAGACCTTGGTCCGGTAGTGGCGGCCCGCGCCACGCCAGCCTTTCAACACAGCAATGTCGTCTCGATCCGTCGGTCAGTCTTTCGACTTGGCCACCTTCCCGGCTTTCCCCGCGCCTTTGCTCTTGCCCTTCTTCTTGGGCTTATCCTCGTCCTCATCGTCCTCGTCCTTTGGCTTCCGGCGGAGGGCGAAGACCAGCCCGATCCCGATGACGGCCAGGAGCCCGAGTCCGCCGGCGAGCCAGGGCCAGATCGGCGCGCTCTTCTTGGGCGGGGGCGCCTCCGCGGTCGGCGGGGCTGTCGACACGGCTGTCGTGGTGGGCGGGGGAGTCGGCTCCTCCTTGGGTGGCGGGGTCGCTTGCGAGCCGAAGAGTGCGGACAGGTCGAGCTTCGGCTCGGGAGGCGGGGCCGGCTTGGGGGGGGTCGTGTTCACCTTGGTCGTCAGGGCGTTCGGGTCCACCATCAGCCGTTTCGACAGGTCGGGGGTCAGGTTGGCCCGCTTCAAGAAGAGGACGGCGAGGGCCGTGTTCAGAATGGGGTGTTCGCCCGGAAACCCGCCCTCGCCCCAGCTCCCGTTCGTCAGCTGGTGGCAGACCAGGATCTCGGCCCCCCACTTGTACCAGTCCTTGTCGTCGAGCGTCTTGAGGTCGTAGAGCACCGCGATCCGCTCGAGCGCCCACAGGTAATACAACCCGCCGACGTCCTTCACATTCGGGCGGTCGGTGGTCTGCCCGGTCGGGGCGCCGACCTGACCGCTCAGCCAGGTCAGGGCTTTCAGGATCGACGGGTCCTGTTCCGGCCGGCCGACCGCGCCGGGGTCGACCCCGAGGGCGTGGCCGATCGCCATCCCGAGAAGGGCGACGGAGGTCATCGCCGGCGCGCCCCCGGAACCCCGCCGGGAGAAAGTGTAAATCCATCCGCCTTCGGGGCTCTGGCTCGTCCGGAACCGGCGGGAGAGGAGTGCGAAGGACCGTTCGGTCGGGACCTCATGCCGGCGGGCCGTCCAGAGCCCGAGCATCGCGAAGTGGGTGTTCGAGTTGTCGGAGGGGGCCGCGACCGAGTTCTCCGCCTTCTCCTTCGGGTCGTCGTCGACAATCGGGCCGGCTTGTTGGAAGACCGAGAGCCTCTTCAGGTTCGGCGGAAGCCCCTTGACCGCGGCGCTTTGCTTCTTCTCGGCCTGGGCCGGGTCGAGGGCGGCCTGGGTCGAAGTCCGCGGCCGGATGTCGTCGGACAGCTTGATACAGAGCCCCATCGCCGACGGCCGTTCGCGGAAGTTCGGGGCCGAGACGCCTTGTTGTTGGTCCGGGGCAATCCTCTTGAGCGTGCCGAGGACGAGCTCCGCCTCGACCGGGCCGTACGACGGCAGCTTGTACGGCCAGCCCCCGGTCGGGGTTTGCCCACCGATCAGCCTGGAGGCAAGCATCCGGATCATCGGCACGTCCCGTTTGTCCCGCATCCGGTCGAGGAACATGATGGCCAGGGCCACCTCGTAGGTCCCGTCGAGCTTTGGCGCTCCGGCCCGGACGACCTCCGCGGCCCGCCTGATGCTGGGGCTGGAGGTCGAAGACCCGTTTTCGAGCAGTGCGATCCCGACGAGGGCGGTGTACCCAACCGCGTGCCCGCCGCCGCCGATGGTCCCCTCCCCCCAAATCCCATTCGCGTTCTGGGTCTGCTGCAAGTACTCGACCCCGCGGGAGATCGTCTCGTCGATCACTTCCTGGGTCAACGGGCGCGGCGCGGCCGGCTTGGCGACGCCCGGTTGTGCCCCGGGCCGTGGGGGGGCGAGCGGCTGGCCGACGCCAGGCGGCTGGACCATGCCCGGTACACCCGCGGGCGGTTGCCCGGGACCGGGAAGGGGCTGGGGGAAGACCGGAGGCGGCTGCCCCCCACCCGCCGGCCCGACCGGGGGCTTCGCGGGGAGTGGCTGTGCGGCCGGGGGCTGCCCCGTGACTTGCCCGCCTTCGGCCGCCACCGACAGAAGTAGAGCGAGGAGGGCGCCGCCGCCGAACCTGAACCGTCGAGCTCCCCCGGACGATGTCCCGGCGGCAGACCTCTTGGGCCGAACAACATGCATCAGAAATGCCTCCAGGGGGGCAGCACCCGGAATCATCAACACGCCCGCCCCGGCGATGTTGGAAAGTATCGGGGATGACGGTTAGCGACACCAACGGCCGAAGCGGCCAACGAGTCCGCGACAGTGTGTACTTGAAAGTAACCGGTGGAACTGTCGCCCGGCAAGCGAAAAGGAACGTGGTTGAGATCTTGTGACTGCCGGACACAAGTCTTGTAGGGCCGGCTGTGCCGGCCGCTCTTGTTTCAAACCCAGCAATTGTGGCCGGCACAGCCGGCCCGACTGCGGGTTAGTCCGCCAGTCCTTCCCCTCCCCGGCTTGCGTGGAGCCGATTTCGTTGACTCGACCGGCCGCGGAAGTGGATAATCTCCTCCGAGACACTATAGACCAAAACAAGCCAAGAGGAGACGCAGGGATGGATCGGCTGTTCACGATCGTACTTGCGGTCGGGTGCGGGGCCTTCTTGCCCGCGTCCCCGACGGGGCGTGCGGCCGGCGATAAGGGTGACCTCTTCGTCGCGACCCCGCTGACGGAGAGAAACAGCTTCACCGCCGGGATCGAGGGGCCCGGGTGCGATGCCGCGGGAAACCTCTACGTCGTGAACCTCCAGAAGCTTGGTGACATCGCGAAAATCGGTCCGGGCGGGAAGCCGGAGGTGTTCGTCACCCTGCCCGACAAGAGCGTCGGGAACGGGATCGTGTTCGACCGGAAGGGCGCGATGTTCGTCGCCGACTATGTCGGCCACAACGTCTTGAAGATCGACCCCAAAACGAAGGCCGTGACCGTATTCGCCCACGAGGCGGCCATGAATCAGCCCAACGACCTGGCCATCGCCCCGGACGGCACCCTCTACGCCAGCGACCCGAACTGGGGGAATGGAACCGGCCAGCTCTGGCGGATCGGGACCGACGGCAAGGTCCTGAGGCTCGCCGCCGGTATGGGAACCACGAACGGGATCGAGGTGAGCCCGGACGGAAAGACTCTCTATGTGAACGAGTCGGCGCAACGAAATGTGTGGGCGTTCCGGGTCAAGGCCGACGGTACGCTCGGCGAGAAGCAGCTGGTGAAGAAGTTCGACGACCACGGGTTCGACGGGATGCGGTGCGACGTGGACGGGAACCTCTACGTCACCCGGTACGGGAAAGGGACCGTGGTGAAGCTCTCGCCGGCCGGGAAGGTGATCGAGGAAATCGATGTGCTCGGGAAATCGCCGAGCAACATCTGCTTCGGGGGGCCGGACGGGCGGACCGCCTACGTGACCGAGGTGGAACACCGCCGGGTCGTGCAGTTCCGCGTCGACCGACCGGGCCTCGCTCCGGAGTGGTTGAAGGCGAAGGACTGATACCAAGTCGGCTTGATCCGTGACCAATCGGGACGAGCCGCGACCGCGAGGGAGCGGCCCAGCCGGGACCACTCCCTCGCGGTCGCGGTAGCGGCGCGGATGGGTACGGTTCAACGCGACTTGCGATGACGGGCGAGCCCCGGGTGCAGCCCAGCCGTACCGCCGCCCGGTCCAGGTCCGCCAGAATCCGCCCCATTTGCCCGGCACGGGCCCGCCTTATCCACCCCTCGTGCCGCGTACCGTTTTCCGCCCCGCCCCGGTCACCCGAAGTTCCTGACGGGATTGAACTAGAACCAACTTCCCACTCACCTTGCCCTGGCTCATACTGCGCGGCATAATGCATTCGTTTTCTCCCTGGCCTGCTCGACGCCGACACCTGGAGATGCCCCATGTCCACCCCGAGCAAGGAGTTCGCGGACCTGGAGCGGATCGCGAAGCACAAGGCCCGGTTCGGGGAGTACCCGCCTCCCCCGGAGGACGACCCGGACGAGGACGACCCGGGGCCCGGCGGCCCCGACGGTGGCCCGACCGGGGGTTGGCCGGGCGGGCCCGGATCCAGCGGCCCGCCCCCGGGGATGCCGGTCCCTACCCCGCCCGCCTCCTCCCGCCCGCCCAGCTCCGGGCCGCCGGTGTACCCGCCAGGAGGTACGGGCGTGTCCGAACCGGTCCCGCCAGCCTTCGCCCGAACGACGGACGAGCCCATCCGCGCGCCCGCAGCTCCGCCAGACCGGCCAGCGGTGCCGGCGCACTCGGCCGGCCCGGGAGAGGCGCCGCCAGCTGGTCGGCGACCGGAAAATCGGCCCGGGGACTGCCAAACACTGACAAAACCTGACACGGGGCACCGATCGGCTCGGCCGCAGACCGAAAGCGCAGCTACGGAACTACGCCCGCGACCCCCGTCGAGGATGCGGTGGTGTGGAAAGGATGATACGATACACTCAATGCGGTCCGAATCCCGCCTGTTCCGGAGCGGTCAGTATGCCCCGCCCGCCCGCCTCTCTTCTTTTCGCCACACTCGGCAGCCTCACTCTTGCGGTTCCCGCCCCCGCACTCTTGGCCGGGCTTGCGCCCCCCAGCTCTTCCGAAGGCGTCTCCTTCGACCGCGATGTGAAGCCGATCTTCGCGGCCCGGTGCAGCTCGTGTCACGGGCCGGACAAGCAGCGCGGCGGCCTCCGCCTCGACCGCAAGACGGATGCCTTTGCCGGTGGCGACTCTGGGGCCGCGCTAATCCCCGGGAAGCCTGGCGAGAGCCTGCTCCTCAAGCGGGTCGAAAGTACGGACCCGGCCCTGCGAATGCCGCCCAAGGGTGATCCCCTGACGGCAGCGGAACAGGCCGCGTTGCGGGCCTGGGTCGAGCAGGGAGCAAAGTGGCCGGTCGCAGCCGGGGGGAAGGAGTCGGGCGCCGATCACTGGTCGTTGCGGCCGGTGATCCGGCCGCCGATTCTTTCGACATCCGCACCGATCGGGGGCGGGCACAACCCCATTGACGCGTTCGTCCGCGTCAGGCTCGATGCGGCCGGGTTGAAGCCGTCACCGGAAGCCGACCGGCGGACGCTCATCCGGCGGCTCAAGTTCGATCTGATCGGCCTGCCGCCGACGCCGGAGGAAGTCGAGGCGTTCGAGAAGGACACGACCCCCGGGGCATACGAGAGGCTGGTCGAGACGTTTCTCGCCTCGCCGCACTTCGGGGAACGCTGGGCCCGGCACTGGCTCGACGTCGTGCGGTTCGCCGAGAGCCACGGGTTCGAGATGAACTGGGAACGAGCGAATGCGTGGCCGTACCGCGACTACGTGATCAAGGCGTTCAACGACGACAAGCCGTACGACCGGTTCGTGATGGAACAACTCGCCGGCGACTCGATGGGGGCGGACGAGGCCACGGGATTCATCGTCGGCGGACCGTGGGATCAGGTGATGAGCCCGGACCCGGTCCTGACCGCCCAGCAGCGGGCGGACGAACTTCACGACATGGTCGGCACCACCGGGTCGGCTTTCCTCGGCCTGACCGTCGGGTGCGCCCGGTGCCACAACCACAAGTTCGATCCGGTCTCCCAGGTCGACTACTACCGGCTCAAGGCGGTCTTTGCCGGCGTGCGGCACGGGGAGCGGCCGTGGCGGCCGGAGGAGGGCGCGAACGAGCTGACCGCCGCGAAGGGGGAGCTGGCGAAGGTCGATACCGCCCTCGCCGCCCTCGAACCGCTCGCCGACCCGAAGCTGAAGGCGGCCCGCCGGCTGCCGGTGAACCCGCGGGTGAACGTCGACCGGTTCGCCCCGGTAACCGCGTCGGCCGTCCGGTTCGTCATTCTCGGGACGAACGAGAACGAGCCGTGCGTCGACGAGCTGGAGGTATATCCGGCCGGGGCGGGGACGCGGATGCTGGACCCGACCGGCTTCAAGCTCCGCTCGTCGGGCGACTACCCGCGGGCCCCGACGATCCACCGCCTCGAATTCCTGACCGACGGGAAGTACGGGAACGGCCGGAGCTGGATCTCGAACGAACCCGGCCGCGGGTGGGTCGAGGTCGAGTTCAAACAGCCGGTCGAGATCGACCGGGTGGTCTGGGGCCGCGACCGCGAGGGCCGGTACACCGACCGGCTCCCGACCCGCTACCGCGTCGACGTCTGGACGCCGGTCTTCGAGTGGGTCACGGTCGCCTCCTCCGACGACCGCCTCCTGTTCGGGGCCCCCGCGCCGTCGGCCCCGCCGGGGCTGGCGCCGGCCGATCGTGAGACGTGGGCCCGGCTCACGACGACGCGGGTTGAGCTACGCCGGAAGCTGGCGGACCTCGACCGGGCCGGTCTGGTCTACGCCGGGAAGTTGACGAGCCCGGAGGCGACGTTCCGGCTGCACCGCGGCGACCCGACGCAGCCGCGGGAACCGGTGGGGCCCGGGGTGCTTTCGGCGATCGGCCCGAAGCTCGATCTCACCCCGGACGCACCCGACCCGCAGCGCCGGCTGGCGCTCGCGCGGTGGATCACCGACCCGGCCAACCCGCTCCCGGCCCGCGTGATCGTGAACCGCCTCTGGCAGGGCCACATGGGTATGGGGCTCGTGAGCACCCCGAGCGACCTGGGCCGCAACGGCGGCAGCCCGACACACCCGGAACTGCTCGACTGGCTCGCCGCCGAGCTGATGAAGCCCGGGTCGCCCGCCGGCGGGGGGCGAGAGCCCCGCCCGGCCCCCTGGTCGTTGAAGCACATCCACCGGCTGATCGTGACCAGCGCTGTGTATCGTCAGTCGTCCGTCTCGACCCCGGACGGGTTGGCAAAGGATGCCCAGTCTCAGCTGCTGTGGCGATACCCGCCGCGCCGGCTCGAAGCCGAGGCGATCCGCGACTCGATCCTGTTCGTGAGCGGGACGCTCGACCTGCGGATGGGCGGACCGGGGTTCAGCCTGTTCGAGCCGACCGGGACCTACGTCCGGGTCTTTACCCCCAAGAAGCAGTTCGGCCCGCCCGAGTTCCGGCGGATGGTCTACATGCACAAGACCCGAATGCAGGCGGACGACACGTTCGGGGCGTTCGACTGTCCGGACGGCGGCCAGATCACCCCGCGGCGGAATGCGTCGACCACCCCGCTCCAGGCGCTCAACTTGCTCAACGGCGAGTTTCTTCTTCAGCAGGCAGGATACCTGGCCGGGCGTGTGCAACGGGACGCCAGGGCCGACGCGCCGGGGCAGGTGACGGGGGTATTCCGGCTCGCCTTCCAGCGGAAACCGTCAGAGAAGGAACTGACGGCGGGGGTGAAGCTCGTCGAAGGCCACGGCCTCCCCGCGCTGTGCCGGGCGGTGCTCAACGCGAACGAATTTCTGTACGTGGATTGATCTCCAAAAACCTAACCACAGAGTCACAGAGGACACAGAGTGGAAAATATGAGATCATGTAAATAAACATTTATAGTTTTAATATCTCTGTGTCCTCTGTGACTCTGTGGTTAATCTGGATTGCTGCCATGTACCTCCTCGATCTTCTCGACCGCCGCTCGTTCCTTGCGGACGCCGCGACCGGCCTCGGCGGGATCGCCCTTACCGCGCTGCTCGCCGAACGGGGGCTCCTCGCCGCCGACGCCGGCCCGATCCGGCCGGCGGTCAAACCCGAGGCCCCGCTCGCCCCGCGCGCCCCACACTTCCCGGCGAAGGCGAAGCGGGTTCTTGTGATCTTCTGCTCCGGGGCCGTCAGCCATCTCGACACGTTCGACTACAAGCCGGACCTCATGAAGAGGGACGGCCAGCCGCTTCCGGGCGGGGGAAAGCTGGTGACCTTCCAGGGCGAGAACGGCAACCTCGTCAAACCCATCTGGCCGTTCAAACCCCGCGGCAAGAGCGGGAAGATGGTGTCGGACCTGCTCCCGAACCTGGCCGAACTCGCCGACGAGATGTGCTTCGTCCACTCGATGACGGCGAAGAGCAACACGCACGGCCCGGCCGAGAACCAGATGAGCACGGGGTTCACCCTCGACGGGTTCCCGAGCGCGGGGGCGTGGGTGAGCTACGCCCTCGGGACCGACTGCCGCGACCTGCCCGCGTTCGTGGCCATCCCCGACCCGCGGGGCGTCCCCCAGGTGGGGCCGAACAACTGGGGCAGCGCGTTCCTCCCGGCCGTCTTTCAGGGCACCGCGTTCACCGCCGACAAGCCGATCCCGCACCTCACCCGCCCGGCCGGCATGACCGTGCGGGCCGACGCCGACACCCGCGACTTCCTCGGCCTCCTGAACGACGAGCACCTGAAGAAGCACCCCGGTGACGCGGACCTGGCCGCCCGGATCGCCGGGCACGAGCTCGCCGGGCGGATGCAGCTGCGCGCCGCCGAGGTCGCGGACCTGAGCAAGGAACCGGCGAAGGTCCGGGCCGAATACGGGACGGAGGATTCGAACAAGGTGAAGGCCGGGTTCGCGCGGAACTGCCTCCTCGCCCGCCGCCTGCTCGAACGAGACGTCCGGTTCGTCCAGCTCTTCAACGGCTCGTACGCGATGGGGGAGGGGGTCGGCAACTGGGACGGGCACAAGACGATCAAGGCCCAGTACGACGTCCACGGGCCGATCCTGGACCAGCCCTGTGCGGCCCTGCTCCGCGACCTGAAGCGGACCGGCTTACTGGCGGACACGCTGGTGGTCTGGGTGACCGAGTTCGGCCGGATGCCGACGTTCCAGAAGGGGGCGAGCGGCCGGGATCACAACCCGGCCGGGTTCACGGTCTGGCTGGCGGGGGCGGGGGTGAAGGCCGGGTTCAGCTACGGGGCGACGGACGAGTTCGGGCACAAGGCGGTCGACAAGGTGACGTCGATCTACGACCTACACGCAACGATCCTGCACCTGCTCGGGCTGAACCACGAGCGGCTGTCGTACTACCACAACGGCATCGAGCGGCGGCTGACCGACGTCCACGGCCACGTGCTGACCGAAATCCTGTCGTGACTGGATAGACCGCGCGGCGATCACCCCCGGTAAAGGCGGCCGGCGAGCCAGGCCAGCCGGAGCCCGACGTCGGTCCGGACCTCGTTGGCGACCTGTTGGATGTGGCGGTCGGGGTGGACGCCGCAGGCGTCGGCGAACTCGTTCGGGTCGATCGCCTCGGCGGTCAGGAAGCCCAGAAGTCTGGCCCGGACCAGACTGTAGTGCTCGGGCCAGTCGCCAGGAAACGCGGTCGCGAGACCGCGGATCAGGTCCGGGGGGAACGCGGCCTCGTCCGGCTCAAGGGTCCGGCGGTAGCGATCGAGGATCCGACAGAGGAAGGTGAGCAGGCCCGGCCCCCGATCCCGGATCAGGTCATCGAGCCGGTACAGGCACCCGGTCGCGTCAGCGGCCACCGCGGCGACCGCGGCCTCGACTGCGGCGGCCGGGGGCTCGTGCGGCGCGGCCCAGGCGGCGGGGACGAGCCGGAGCAAATTGCCCGGCCCCCCGCCTTCCACGCCCCATCGAAAATCGGCCGCGAGGTAGGCGGTCTCCTCGACCCGGTCGAACGCATAGGAGTGGCTTAGTTCCAGGTGGCGCAGGCGGTCGAGTTCGTCCCGGGCGCGGGCGAAGAGCGGCTGCGGACGCTCCCAGGCGGCCCAGTCGAGGACGGCGACCACGTACCCGAGCCAGGTGGATTCGTCGTGGTCCGGGATGACCTTGGCGAGGGCGGCCAGGTCGGTATCGGCCGTGTGCCAGGAGCGGGTCCGGCCGGCCGCCGCCAGCCGCCACCGGGCGACGATCAGCAAGTCTTGCGGGGGGGCGGGTGATTCGAGGAGCCCGAGGTACGGCCCGTAGAGAGCCGGCTCGGGGTCGAACGCCAGCTCGCGGCGGTAGAGCTCCGCGGCCGGCCCGGATAGCCGGGCCCGGACCAGGGCGGCGGCGAGCCAGTCGCGGCGGGTGCGGGTCTGGTCGAGAAGGGGGTTCAGGGCCAGGAGCCAGTACAGGCGGAGCGGAAGCTCGGTCCGGTCGGGGCGGGCGGCTGTCAGTTCGACCAGCCCGGTGTATGCGTCCCCGTCCCGTCCCTCGGCCGCCGCGTCCCAAAGGCGGTCGACCTCGTCCACCACCGGGGTGTGAGGAATCGGTGCCGGTTCGGGAAGGGGCGTGGCACCGGACGTGGCATCCGCGGGTGGTGTCTCCGCGGTCGGGCTCACCGGGGCCCGCACGAAGTCCGGGGTGGGGAAGTCCCGCGCGGGAAAGAACCAGGGGCCCTGTTCGAGACACGCCTCGTACGCCTCGCGGATTCGCCGGAACTGCTCGGGAGAGTGCTCGGGCTTGAACCGGCGGATCAGCCGCGTGTAAGCGCGTTTGATCTCCATCTCGCCGGCACCGCGGGGCACGCCGAGAAGGGCGAACGGGTCGGCCGGCCAGGCGCGGGGGTCGTCCGGCAGCTCGGGGGTACTCACCGGGTCACCGGGGTTTCGTGGGGGACGTGCCGGAAGGCGTCGAACCGCCCGGCGGGGTGCGTCGGATCTGCCCGCCCGACAGACGGAACATCGTGTACCCGGGAGGAGGCGGGCCTTTTTGCCCGTCCCGGTCGTACTTCGCGAACGCCTCGATCTGCTCGGGTGTGACCGACGGGCGTGGGATCGCTGGGGGGTCGACCGGTAGGGGGGTAATCGGCCCGGGCTGGTTCCACGCCCCGGAAGGAGAAGACACCCACGCGAACACAGGTATAGCCATCGCAATTAATGCTACGAATATTCTTATAATTACACTTTTAAACTTATTAAGATATAATTCTAATTTATCAATTAGTGTGTCGGGCAGGTTGTTTAGTGAGTTCGTAGGCCGGTCGGTCGGGGCCCGCGCCGCGACGGGGGTCGGGTACCGCCCCAGCGCGAACCAGTCGAACAACCGCGGGTCGAGCCTGGCGGTGGGCATGTCGTGTTTCAGGACGAGGCGGGCCGCCCTGGTGAGGTCGCCGAACCGGGCGGCCCGGTCCACCAGCCAGGTGACCCGCCGGACGGCCCGGTCCCGCGGGGCGAGCAGGAACAGCTCCCGGGCGAACGATGCGACCTCGGCCGCGACGGGATCGCGGTGGGGGATTGCGGCCACATCGAGCCCGGCCTCGACTTGGCGCAGCCGGCGGGCGGCGGGTCGGTCGGTGCATCGGGCGCTGAGTTCGGCCCATCGAGCCCGCCGCCCGGGTGGCGGGAGAAACCAGAACTCGGCCGTGAACTGCTCAACATCCCTCCCCACCGATCCGTCAGCAGCCGCCGGGCCGAGCGGAAGGGTGGTCCCGACCAGTGTATTCGTGGCCGCGACACACTCCTCCGGGGGTACGAGGCCCGTGTCGGCCAACCGTCGGACGAACGCGGCCCGCGCGGTCGCCGGGGTCGGATCGGGCGGTACCCCGAGGACCCCGGCCGCCCGTGCTCGAACCGGTGACCCCGGCCCGTCGTCGTGATCGCCTCGGAAATCTTCCGGCAGCTCCTGATCGCACATCATCTCATTACCGGCGAGTGGATGCGGTACCCGCCGGTGGGGACCACGGCGGGGTTGCGAGGTCCGCACCCGTCGCGTCTGTCGCTTGGGGCCGCCCTAATGCCTCCCACAGCGAGTACCACCGCGGGGCGACGAGATCGACCGTGCCGGCCGCACGCTTTCGCTCGTACTCCTCGAACCGCCGGATTTCGGCCGTCGAAAAGACTATCTTATTGCCCTTCGGCGGGTCCTGCACGAGGGGGTCGGGCAGGATCGGAACGGAGCGGGGCGGGTCTGGGCGGTAGTAAGACGGGCTGTCGGAGCGGGTACCCGAAGACAGCATTGCCCGAACGAGCCCGATGAGAATCACGGCGATAAAGAACCCGCCGCCCCGCAAGATAGTGTTGGCATTCGATTCGTCCCGCCGGCCGGGTGGCTGATACCGGCGTCGGCCCTGATCGGCCAACCGTTTATGAACCTCTGCCGCCGCGTGCCGGGCCCGTTCGTTCCGCTCTTCCTCGGCGAACCGGCTGTCGACCGCCGGCACCGCCGCGAGCGGGGCCGACTCCGAAAGGCGGCGGACGAATTCCGGTTCGAGCCTGGCCAGGTCCGGAGCATCCGCACGGAGTCGGCGGGTCCCGTCCCCGAGATCGCGCAGGCGCCCGGCGCGTGACGCCAGCCACTCCGCCCGGCGGACGGCCCGTTCTCGCGGACCCAGTACGAACAGGAGGCGGATCGCGGCGGCCGTTTCCTCGACCAGCGGGTTGAGGTGAGGTCCGGGCAGCACGTCCAGACCGGGTTCGAGTGCCGCAACCCGCCGGCGGGTGCGGTCGTCGCGGCACAGGCCGAGCAGTTCACCCCACCGAACCCGACGTTCGGACGGCTCGAGCGACCAGTAGTCGGAGGCGAACGCGGCGACCTCGGCCTGGAGTTTAGAAGACGCATCCGCGGCCGCCTCCGGGGTGAGTGGGAGGGTCAGCGCGGCGATCGCGTTCGCCGCGGCGACGGCGTCTTCGGGTGGGGCGAATCCGTTCCGCCCCAGTCGCCGGAGGAAAGCCGCCCGCGCATCCCCCGGGGTGGCGTCGGCGGGCACCCCGAGCGCCGCGGCGGCCCGCGCCCGGGGGTGCGATCTGGGCGGGTGACTCGTCTCGCTCATTCCTCGTTTCCGGTGGGGTTCTCGCCATCGGGGTCGTGGAGCGACAGGAAGTGTTGCAAGGCTTCCCGGTGCCGGCCGATCGCCTCCGGATCGCGGGACTCCAGCCCGGCCTCGAACCCGTCGAGCAGGGCGCCCAAAACTCGCCGAGCTTCTACCGCCAGCTCCTTGTACACCCGCTCCGCCCGTGCCAGGAGGAACCGGTTGACCGCCTCCTCCCGCGGGTGGGCCTTCAGCTTCTCCATCTCCCGGACCGCCCGCCGCACCTGCTCTTCGGAGAGCCCCTTCGCGTGCCGCGCGATCACGTGGGTGACCTTCCGCTTCGTCGCCACCACGGTCGCCTCGACCTCCAGCACGCCGTTGAGGTCGTAGGTGAACCGGACGTCGACCTCCTGGCCCGGGGGACCGGACGGAATGCCGTTCACCTCGAACTCGCCGAGCAGCAGATTGTCCGCCACCTTCCGGGATTCCCCCTGGTACACCCGGACACGGATCGCCGTCTGGTTCGGGGCCACGGTCGAGTACTGCTTGACCCGGCTGACCGGGATCGTGGTGTTCCGGTCGATCACCGGGTCGAAGTACCCCTCCTGGACGTCCCCGCCGAACTGCTTGACGACCGCCACCCCAAGCGTGAACGGGGCGACGTCGGTGACGACCAGGTCCTCGACCGCGCCCGCCCGGCCGACCAACCCTGCCTGGACCGCGGCCCCGAGGGCGACCACCTCGTCCGGGTTCAGCCGGCGGTGCGGGTCCTTGCCGAACAGCTCCCGCACCCGGCGGACCACAAGCGGCATCCGGGTTGCCCCGCCGACCAGGATCACCTCGTCGATCTCGTCCCGGGTGAGTTTCGCGTCCGCAAGGGCCCGGCGGATCGGGAGCTCGATCCGGGTGAGCGTGGGAGACACCCACGCGTCGAGCTGGGCGCGGGTGACGGTCACCTCTTTCGCGGCCGCGGTGAACTCGCCGGCGGCGTCCGGGACGCGGACGACGGCGGTTTCCTCCCGCGACAGCCGGCACTTCGCGACCTCGCCCTGCTGGATGAGACGGGCGACGAGGAGCGGCGTGGTGACTTCCGCCCGTTCGAACGACGTCCCGAACCCCTCCAGAACACGGGCCGCGATCGCCCGGGTAAAGTCCTCTCCGCCGAGCGCCGTCTCGCCGGCCGACGCCCGGACTTCCAGGGCACCGTCGAACAGCTCGACCACGGACACGTCGAACGTGCCCCCGCCGAGGTCGAAGATCAGGAGCTTCTTGTCTTCGCGGGAGTCGTGGAATCCGTAGGCGATGGCGGCGGCGGTCGGCTCGTTCAGGATCCGTTCGACGGTCAGCCCGGCGATCCGGCCGGCGGCGATGGTCGCCTTCCGCTGGCGGTCGTTGAAGTAGGCCGGGCAGGTGATCACGGCCCGGGTCACCGGGCGGGCGAAAAACGCCTCCGCGTCCGCCTTCAGTGAACGCAGCACGAGCCCGGACAATTCTTCCGGGGTGACCGTCCGCCCCCCGAGGGTGTAGGTCTTGTCCGTCCCCATGTGCCGTTTGAAGAGCGCGGCACACCGGTCGGGCCGGACCACCTGAAGTTCCCGGGCCGCCGCGCCGACGACGACCACCCCCGACTCGTCCACCCCCACGACGGACGGGGTGAGCCGGCCGCCGAGCGCGTTCGGGATGATGTTCGGGCCGTCGGGGGTCAGGTGGGCGACGGCGGAGTTGGTCGTCCCGAGGTCGATGCCGACGATCGGTTCCATGCGCGGTTCCGGGCAGGGCGATACGAACCGGACAGATGCCGGGCCGGGCGGGTTCGGGCAATCGGATCAGGGAGATTATCGCAGGCCCGGGTAGCGGAGTCCAACGCCGGGGGCGATCTTCCCGAGAGGTGACACTTACCGATCCACACCAGGGCAGATTCTCGGCCCACGCCGGGCGACTGCCCGCACCTGACTCCCTCGGCACCCGAATAATCGTGGTCCCGTACGAATCCAGTAGTTTCAGTTCCTGGTTTCAGGTTCCACGTTTCAGGTTTCAAATTTAGGTCGGCTGAACGGCGGCCGGGGGACCCGATCACTCGCCCGCCACCACCTCGCCGCCGGCTCGGCTGGCCATGTCGGCCGGGACCCGCGGGTCGACGGCGTCCCGCATGAACCGCACCGACCCGTCCCCGAGGAGCACCCCGGTCCCGCCCGGGT
>JAQGHQ010000118.1 GCA_028288765.1 Gemmataceae bacterium
CGTCCGTGCCGTGCCCATAAGCCGTTTCTCCCAGGTGGGTTTGGTAAGCACCCCATCCTGGTGAGAAACGGCTGGTGAGCGATACCCCAATCGATCAGACCGATCATTGCGTTACCGGCATTGGGTGCCGTCCCCGCCTCCGGGCGTGGCCGGGCCCAAATGGCCACCGACCCCTCCCGCCCCCGGGGCCGAGCCGGGGGTGGGGATGCGGACCCTGAAGGAGGAAAAACCGGCCCCGGGGCTGCCAAACACTGACAAACACTGCCACGACCCGATCCCCGGCGACGGGTCCGGCGGAGAGCGGCCGGAACGGGCGTGTGGCGCGGGCACCCCGACCGACCGTCGCAAGGACCGGGCGACCGGGTCCCGGCCGGGTACTCCGGCCCCCGCGACGCGAGAGGAGGAAACCGACCCGTCTCGGGCGCCACGCCACCTTCTCCCCGGTGCTCCCCTCGCCCCTCGTTCCCACGCCCCGCATGGGCACGAGGGAAGCAGAGCCGGTGTCGCGTCCAGCCAGACGGGTCCGAACACCCCTCGGATTTCGCTGGATAGTCGAGGGTGTGAAACATTAGCAGGGCACCACCCAGATGTCCTACAGCGCCAAACGCCCCCGACTCACCGGGTTCATATCAGATCCTCACAAATCGATGCGATCCCACCCCCGGCCAGCCCGTCGGCCGGCCGCACCCCTCGCAAGAGGGTGAGCGGGCGTGGTACGATCAGCCGAACCCGATTGGTCACGTACCGCCGCCCGCGGTCGATGTCGTCTCACCTAAGGATCGACTCATGGTCCGCCCCTGCCTCGCCGCGACGGTCCTGCTCGCCGCGGTTTCATTCGTCCGGTCGGCCCCGCCGGCCGGGTACACGGCGAACGTGACCGTGTCGACCCCCACCCGGCTCGACTGGACGTTCACGGTGACCAACCGCAGCCTCGCCGAGCCGCCCCCGGACCTGATCGGCAAGGAGTACGACTCGACCAAACAGAGCTACGAACTGTTCCTCCCGGCCCGGAAAACCCCGAAACAGTCGATCGGCGCGGTGGTGTTCGTGTCGGCCTCGAACGACCCGGCGGGGTGGAAGGCATTCGAGCCGGTGTGCAAACAGCTCGGGCTCGCCTTCATCGGCGTCCGCGGGGCCGGCAACGACGTCCCGGCCCCGCGCCGGTCCCGGGTCATCCTTGACTGCCTCGACGACGTCCGCCGACTGGGCCCGCTCGACGCCGACCGCACGTACATTTCCGGGATCTCGGGCGGCGGCCGGATGGCCTGCGGGGTCGGCTTCGCCCTGCCCGAGTATTTCGGCGGGTTGCTCCCGATCGTGGCCGGTGGGGACTTGCGGGCCGAGCCGTGGCTCCGCCACCGGGCCGTCGACCGGCTGAGCGCCGCACTGGTCACCGGGCAGACCGACTTCAACCGCGGCGAAGTGGAGCGATGGAAGGGGCCGCACTGGACCGGGATCGGCATCCGGGCAAAGGTGTGGGTGCAGCCGAACATGGGGCACGCAATGCCGTCGTCCGCCACGCTGCTGGAGGCGGTGAAGTGGCTGGACGAGGGGAAGGACCGCCGCGCCGCGGCGGCAAAGAAGTCCCCCGCCAGCCGGGCCGCCCCGGACGCCGTCCCGACCCGCGACCAGGCCGCCAAGGCACTGCTCGACGAGGGCCAGGGGCAGTTGGCCGCGCGGCCGACCCTGCACCGCGGGCTGATGCTGGTAAAGGGGGTGTCCGACCG
The DNA here is from genome assembly GCA_028288765.1 of Gemmataceae bacterium. Taxonomy (GTDB): domain Bacteria; phylum Planctomycetota; class Planctomycetia; order Gemmatales; family Gemmataceae; genus Urbifossiella. The sequence goes on from JAQGHQ010000118.1 coordinate 1,728, forward strand.
GTGGCCGGACACGGACGCCGGGAAGACCGCTCGCAAGCTACTGGAGGAATACGAGGGAAAGACGGACCGCCCGTGGGAGGCCGAAGACATCGCCGAGCAGCGGACTTACCTGACCGCCGAGGCCCGCGCCCTCGGGGATTACGCCCTGAACGGCGTGCCCGCGGGCTCCCCGTACGAGAAGACCCGCCCGGCGATGGCCGATCGGGCGATCGAGCTGTGGTCGGCCCTGGTCGCCGACGCCCCCGACTCGGACCTCGCCAGGGAGGGCAAGAAATTGATCGCCCAGCTCCGCCCCCTCACGAACAAGGAGAAGTGAGCGGGCCGCCGGTCGGCGCGATTTCCCGCGGACTGGCCGGCGGTTCTTCGATCCCCACCAGCCGAAAGGGAAAACAATGCGTTCGGTACTTCCCCTTCTGTCCGCCGTCTTGTTGCTGTATTCCAGTCCCCCGCTTCGGGCGGAGGACGACGGGTTCAAGCCGTTGATGACGGGCACCGACCCGGGCCAGTTCGAGGTCGTAGGGCTGGACAAGGACGCCCTCACGATCAAGGACGGGGAGATAAGGCTCACGGGTAAGAAGCACGGCTACGTGGCCACCAAGGAGGGCTACCACAACTACGTCCTCCGGTTCGAGTGGATGCACGAGAAGCACCACGGCGAGCCGGCCGACGGGAACAGCGGGCTGTTGGTCCACGTCCAGGGGCCGGGCAAGGTCTGGCCCAAGAGCATTGAGGTCCAGATCTGGTACAAGGATTTCGGCAGTTTCTTCACCCTCGGCGGCGGCAAGTTCAACCCGAAGACCGACGACCGGGGGGCCAGGGACAAGGTGCTGAACCCGCCCGAGAAGTGGAACCTCCAGGAAGTCGTTTGCAAGGACGGCGCGATCACCGTGAAGGTCAACGGCGTCGAATACGCATCCGGGGTCGGGGCGATGCCCGACCGGGGGCAGATCGGGTGGATGTTCGAGGGGTCACCGATCCGGTTCCGCAATTTGAAGATCAAGAAGCTGGAATAGGGCCGAGCTGGTATCACCCGGTTCCCGCCCGTCCGGAGAAGAGTTTTGACAGGCTCAACAGGATTGACGAGATGAATTTTGAATCGGGGCGATCCTGTCTATCCTGTCAACACTCGGATTGGCTCGTACTCCCGCACGGCGCGGGATCCAGGGGTCAATGTCTCATTCCCGACCCTACAGGGTATAACACCCACACCCGTAAGATCCGACCGTGGGAACCAGAGCCTTTCAAAGTTCGGTCTGGAAAGTAGTCCGCTCGCTCCGCGAGCGGTCGTTTCCGACGGGTTGGAAGCAAGAAACGACCGCTCGCGGAGCGAGCGGACTACTTTGAAATGCCCTGCGTGGGAACCGCATGCGTCCGGCCGTCCTGCTTCTGACCTGTCTTGGGGCGCTCGGCTGCGGCGGCCCCCGGGCGCCCGAGCCCGCAACCGGGTCGGTCCGGGTCGCCGCCGCCGCGAGCGTGAAGCCGGCGCTCGAGGAGATCGCGACCGCCTTCCGGGAGCGGAACCCCCAGGTCGAGGTGACGATCACCTACGGGGCGTCCGGGGCGTTCGTCGCGCAGATTACGAATCACGCCCCCTTCGACCTGTTCCTGTCGGCCGATACCGAATACCCCCGGCGACTGGTCGAAAGTGGCATGGCCTCGCCCGACGACTCCTTCCGCTACGCGACCGGCCGGCTTGTGGTGTGGGCGCGTCACGGCGCGTCACTTCCTTTCGAGTCGGAGGGGTTGCCCGCGGTCGCCGGGGCGTCCGTCCGGACGGTCGCCGTGGCTAACCCCCGCCACGCCCCGTACGGCCGGGCGGCGGAAACCGCGCTGAAGGCCGCCGGGGTATGGGAGGTGGTTCGCGGCCGGGTAGTATACGGGGAGAACGTCGAGCAGGTGGCGAACGTCCTGACCACCGGAACGGCGGACGTCGGGTTCCTGCCCGCGTCGCTGGCTTCAGCCCCGGCGCTCGCCGGCGGGCGGACGTGGCCGGTCCCGCCAGACCTGTACCCACAGATCGAGCAGGGGGGCGTGGTCCTCGCCCGCGCCGCCGACCCGGCCGCCGCCGCGCGGTTTCGTATTTTCCTCACCGGGCCGGACGGACGGGCGATCCTGTCCCGGCACGGCTTCGACCCGCCGCGGGAGTGACGCGATGGATTGGGCCGCCGCCAAGGTGACCCTCTGGCTCGCCGTCGGGACAACGGGGCTTCTGCTCGCCACCGGTCTCCCGCTCGCCTACTGGCTGGCCACCACCCGCCGGCGCTGGAAGGTGGTGGTCGAAGCGGTGGTCACGCTCCCCCTGATCCTGCCGCCGACCGTCCTCGGGTTCTACCTCCTGCTCGCATCCGGCCCTCACAGCCCGCTCGGTCGGGCGATCGAGACGGCAGCCGGGCGGACTCTCCCGTTCACCTTCGCCGGCATCCTGATCGGGTCGGTGCTGGTCAACCTGCCGTTCGCCGTCCGCCCGTTCGCCGCCGCGTTCTCGGCCGTCGACCGACGGTACGCCGAGGCCGCGTGGTGTCTCGGCGTCTCCCGGCTCGGGACGTTCGCCCGGGTGACCCTGCCGCTCGCGTGGCCCGGCATCTTCGCCGGCGTGGTGCTCACGTTCGCCCACACGGTCGGCGAGTTCGGGGTCGTGCTGATGGTGGGCGGGAACGTCCCCGGCGTCACCCGCACGCTCTCGGTTGCCGTGTACGACGACGTACAGGCACTCGACTACGACTCGGCCGCGACCACCGCCGCCGGACTGGTGGCGTTCGCGTTCGTGGCGGTCGCCCTCACGCACTTCGTTCAGAGACGGGGGGGCCGGCCGTGACCACCGACCTCGTCGCCCGGTTCGTCAAGCGGTTCCGGGGCGGGCCGGTCGTGGCCGCCGACCTCGCGGGGGGAGGGGTGACCGCACTGTTCGGCCCGTCGGGCTGCGGGAAGACGACGACCCTCCGCTGCCTCGCCGGGCTCGACCGGCCGGACGACGGGGAAATCCGCCTGGGAGGCGAACTTTGGTTCGACGCCGCCCGGCGGGTGTGTCTGCGCCCACAGCAGCGGGGGGTCGGGTTCCTGTTCCAGGACTACGCCCTGTTCCCGCACCTGACCGTGGGCGGGAATGTCGCGTTCGGACTGGCCGGCTTACCGCGGGCGGATCGCCTGCGGCGGGCGGCCGACGCGCTCGACCGGCTCGGGATTGGCGGGCTCGAAGGGCGCTACCCGCACCAGGTGTCCGGGGGCCAGCAGCAGCGGGTGGCACTGGCCCGGGTGCTGGTCTGCCGCCCGCGGCTGCTCCTGCTCGACGAGCCGCTCGTCGCCCTGGACGCCCCGACCCGGGATGCCCTCCGGCCGGAACTCCGCCGGCTGTTGGCGTCGATCTCGGTGCCGGTCGTCCTGGTCACCCACGACCGGGCGGAGGCGGCGGCCCTGGCGGATCAGGTGGTCGTCCTCGACCACGGGGCGGTGGTCCAGCGGGGTACGACCGCCGACGTGTTCGCCCGCCCGGCCGGGCTGACCGCGGCCCGGATCGTCGGGGTCGAGACCGTTCACCCCGGCCGCGTGCTGCGGGCCGCCGAGGGACTGGCCGTGGTCGCGGTCGGGAGGGCGGAGGTGGTGGCCGTCGCCCCGGTCGAGGGGCCCCGCGATGTTTACGCGTGCGTCCGCGGGGAAGATGTTATCCTGCTTGCTGGCGGAGACGGGCATATGGTCGCCAGCGCCCGCAACCAGCTCTCGGCCGTCGTGACGGCGGTCACGCCCGAAGGCCCACTCGTCCGGGTCGGCCTGGACGCCGGGTTCCTGCTGACCGCCCTGGTCACCCGCCCGGCGGCGGACGAACTCGGGCTGGCCGTCGGCACCCGGGTGACGGCGCTGGTCAAGGCCCAGGCGGTTCACCTGATCCCCCGCCCGGTTAACGACCCCGTCTCGTAGCGGAGAGACAACATGCTCAGCGCGCGGAATCAGCTCCCGGCGGTGGTGAAGTCCGTCAAGCTCGGCGACATCATGGCCGAGGTGGTGTTGACCGTCGGGGGGGCCGAACTCGTCGCGGTCATCACCCGCGGGTCGGCCGAGACGCTCGGCCTGACGGTCGGCGCCGAGGTCAAGGCGGTGATCAAGTCCACCGAGGTAATGATCGACAAGTAACGGCCGGCGGTCGGTCCGTTCGATTCGTCTCACCGACGAGAGATTGATACGTCATGCGCCGTCGTGGGTTCACGCTGATCGAGCTGTTGGTGGTGATCGCGATCATCGCCGTCCTGATCGGCCTCCTCCTGCCGGCCGTCCAGAAAGTCCGGGCCGCCGCCGCGCGGGCCCAGTGCCAGAACAACCTGAAACAGATCGGGATCGCCTGCCACAACTACGAATCGGCCCTGGGGGTCCTCCCCCGCTACCGCCTCTGCCCCGACCTCGGCGGCCCGGACCCGCTGACCGGCCGGTCCCCGGACGTGGCCTGCAACTCGTTGACGAGTCCGACCGTGTTCACCGGGCCGAACGAGCAGTGGTGGGCGCCGTACGACAACCGGCCGGGGTCGAACGTCTGTCGGGCGAAGGACGACACCTTCCAGCGTGGGATTCTGTGGCCGTACGTGGAGCAGAACCCGAAGGTGTTCAAGTGCCCGGCCGGGACCGACATCGACCCGACCAGCGCCACCTTCGGCCAGTCCTTCCAGTGCAGCTACGGGATGAACTACGTGACCGGCGGGCCGAACGGGAAGCGGCTGATCGACCTGACCAACGGGAACGGCAGCTCGGCCGTCGTGATCGTCTGGGACCACGGCCGGACCCCGGGGTGTGCCAACTCGAAAGTGGCCGCCCCCCGCGGCCCGTGGCACCAGCCGGGGGGTGGGTACACGCTCGACACGGACACCACCCACTACCCGGTCCGCCGGCACGACGGGGTGTTCAACGTCCTGTTCTGCGACGGACACGTCAACCCGTTGAGACAGGCGGAGCTGACGGACCAGTTCTTTTACGCCTCCGGCCCGTGAAAACGACCCGGCCCGGGCGTCTCACCCCCACACGGCGAGCACCCGGGGGTGGTCGGAGAGGTCGGTGAACAGGAAATCCGGGTCGCAGCCGGCGAGTTCGTCGGCCGGGTGCCAGCCGGTCGCCACGGCCACCGCACGCGCCCCGATCGCCCGGGCGCATTTCACGTCGAGCGGGGTATCCCCGATCACCCACACGTCGGCCGGGTCGACCTCCCGGCCGACGTGGGAACAGATCTCGGCCAGTGCCGTCCGGGCCACGTCGTCGCGGTCGAAGTGGTCGTCCCCGAACCCGCCGCACGCGAAGTAGTCCCACAACCCGAAGTGCCCGAGCTTTTGCCGGGCCCCGGACCGGACGTTCCCCGTCAACAGCCCGAGTACCGTCCCCGCCCGGGTGTGCAGCGCGGCGAGCAACTCGGCCACCCCGGGGCAGACGATCCCGCCGTGCGTCGTGAGGCTCTCCGGCAGGTGGGCGAGGTAGGCGTCCTGGAGTGTCTGTTGGTTCGCGGGCGTCGGGTCGATCCCGTGGACGGCGAGCAGGTCGCGGGCGATGGCCCGGTCGGTCCGCCCGCTGTACGGGACCCCGTCCCGGAGCTCGGCGATCCCGAACGCGGCCCGCAGCCCGGCCTCCATCGCCGCCTTCCCGGCCCCGCCGGTCCGGACGAGCGTCCCGTCGATGTCGAAGAGGATGATCGGCATTCCGGTGTTATAGTGATCGCAGTCCCCGGAGTTCCCCATGCGCGTCCTCGCGATCGGCGACGTCCACGGCTGCCTGTACCAGCTCGACGACCTGCTCGACTGGGTGAAGCCGACCGCCGAAGACCTCGTGATCACCCTCGGCGATTACGTCGACCGCGGGCCGGACAGCCGCGGCGTCCTGGACCGGCTGGTCGGGCTGAAGAAACAGGGTCCGAAGCTCATCTGCCTGCGCGGGAACCACGAGATCATGATGCTGGCCGCCAGGGCCGGCACCCGCGCCGACCGGAGCATGTGGCTGTCGGTCGGCGGGGTGCAGACACTCGGCTCCTACGGCCCGGCGCCCGGCAAGTCCGGCGCCCTCGCCGACGTCCCCGAAGAGCACTGGGCCTTTCTCGACTACAACCTGCTCGACTACTACGAGACCGACCAGCACATCTTCGTCCACGCGGGGGTGGCGTGCGGGATCGATATGGCCGAACAGCCGGAGCACGCCCTGTACTGGGACTTTCTCGGGGAGGCGATGCGGCACCACTCGGGCAAGACGGTGGTGTGCGGGCACACGTCACAGAAGTCCGGCGAGGTGAAGGTGGTCCCCGGGGCGGTGTGCGTCGACACCTACGCCCACGGCGGCGGGTGGCTCACCTGCCTGGATGCGCCCACCGGAAAGTTCTGGCAGGTGAACCAGCTCGGCAAGAAGCGGGATGGCCGGATAGAGTACAAAGAGGATTAACCACGGAATCACAGAGGAAAGACAACGACAGAAGAGAAGATCGAAGTCAATCTCATGGTTTCTTGGGCTTTTTCCGTCTCCGCGCCCTCTGCGACTCCGTGGTTAATAATTTTAATATATAATCTTCAGAACTTGAACATCAGCGTCACAAAGTAGTTCAGGTCGTTCCGCCGGGCCGGGCCGGGGTTGGTGTCGTACCGGTCCTGCACCCCGAGCCGGAGGACCATCCCGTGACTCGGGTCGATGACGATCTCGTACCCGCCCCGGGCCCGCACCCGGTACTGCCCGAGCTGGCTCAGGTTCGGGAACACATCGAGGCTCGACACGAACCCCTGGCGGTCGGTGAACCGGTGGTTGAAGTCGCCCCCGATCACCGCTTCCGGCACCCACCGGTCCGGCGCCGTCCCCGCGGTGTCGAACTCCCGCACGGCCCCGGCCCCGAGGCGGGTCTTGAAGAGCGTCGTCTCGGTCTTCACCCAGCGGTACGAGAACCCGGCGTACGACCCGACCCGCAGGTCGTACGCCCGGAAGGCGTCGTACTCCACCTGGAGCGCGGAGAATAGGCTCCACGGGCTGCCCGGAAACAGGATTTCGTCGCGGGCGTTGAGGATCGCCTGGTTCTGCTTGGTCGCGTGGTCCTGTTCGGCGAACGTGTACAGGAAGTCGAGGTGGAACAGGTTACGGTCCACCTTCCGGTCGGCGTTCGCCCCGAACCGGAGGCTGAGCACGTCCGAATTCCCCTGACTCCCGTTGAGCCCGAACTCGACCCCACCTTTCCAAACCTTCCGCGGGGGCCTCGGCAGCGACCCGTCGGGGATGGCGACCGTCTCGTGCGGCGACGGGGGCGGGGGAAGACCGTCCGGGGCCGGCGTTTTGGGCGGGTCGAGGGCCGGGGGCGGGGTCGGGAAGAGTGTCTTCTCGTCGAACGACTGGTTGGTCGACGGCCCGAAGTAGTCCGGGGTCTTCACGTCCGGGAGTTTGACGTCCGGGATCTTGGCCGGGGAAGGCGTCCAGCCGTAGCCGTCCAGGCCCTTCGTTGAGGTTCCCGACCCGGAGCCCGTCGGGGGCTGCTGGCCGGGAGACGGGCCGGCCAGGACAGCCAGCAGCCCCACAACCGGGAGAAACCGCCACCCTCTCGTCCGCGTGGCCTCCCAACTCGCCGACATACCTGTTCTTCCCCTGCCCGGTCATTCGGGCGATAAGGGCAAAACGATACCGCCCCCAGGGGCCAATGCAAGAGGAAGTGCGCGGGGCGGGGACGCCCGGGGTGGTCACTTCGGGACGTAGACCACCAACACGGCGGGCCGGTTCTTGATCTCTACCGCCTCCCGGGCGTAAGCGGTCATATAGTCCCCGGCGTCGCCGTGCAGCATGAACCCGTGGTTGGCGTTCTTGCCGTCGGTCCAGAAGCGGACGGCCTGGGTGAACTCCCAGGTGTTCACCTTTCCCGGCCGGCCCGGACCGTAGGCCAGAAAGACGGGCAGGAAGTCGGGGTCGTCCTCGCCCCGGTGGAACCCGCCGATCTCCTTCCAGAACTTGTCCCTGGCGTACTCGAACGCATTGACCTCGTACTCCTCCCACGGGCGGTTACACGGTTCGACCACCCACAAGGTCGGGCGCTTCCCCGCGTCGTGCTCGTCCAGAGGCTTCGCGGTCGAGCGCACGACGACGAGCTGGGCGGCCAGGACGGTCGACCCGGTGGGGATGCCGGCGAGGTCCACGCGCATCAGCGGGCTGCGGTGGCGCATGAAGATTTCGTGCGTCGCGTCCCGCCCGCGGTTCGTCGCCCGGGTCGCGAACTCCGAGTCCGGCCCGTGGCTGTTCCAGTACGCATCCTTCCAGCCGGAATAGACCTTGTCGGGCTGCGCCGGATCGTATCCCTTCTCGCCGTCGCGCAACACCGCCAGGACGGCCCTGGGGTATCGTTTCTTCAACCCGTCGTAGTGGGCGCGGAACTCGTCCTCGACCTGCTCGATCGTCTTGGCCTCCGGCTTGTTCCACAGGTGGGCCACATTCCGGCCCAGCTCCCGGCAAGCGTCCGCCGATCCGGTGCCGGACACGGTCCAGTCTGTCCCCTGAATGGCGACCTTCATCTTCGCCTGGGGCGGGAGCTTGTCGTTGCCCAGACGGATGTTGTCCACGTGGATCGACTCGCCTTCGTGCGGGCTGTACATGAAGATCTCGAACCGCACTGCCTTCCCCCACCTGGCGTGGACGGCGTAGTCGTTAGCCCCCGGCAGGGGGGCGACGACCTCGTTCTTGCCGGGCTTGAGAAACGCGGTCTTCGTCCACCGGCTGATGGCCGGGTCCCAGCCCTCGCCCCGCCGGCTCTTTTCCTGCAGGAGGGTGAAGCCGACCACGCACGACCGGCCGACCGTCACGTCGGCCTTGAAGGTTTTGAAACTGAGCCAGTCCTGCGTCACTTGATCGGTGGTGACGGTCGGCCACCGGCCGCCGGCGAACGTGAGTTTCAGGGTGTGCTTGCCGGCGGTGGCGTGGTCGGTCGATTGCTCGATCCTGGCGGGCGGTTCCTGGTCCCTGGCGCCGGCCGGTTCGAGGTTGGACCACGCTTTGACGTCGGCGGGAGCTTCGAAGTCGTACTGAACCCGGTCGGCGGGTTCGTCCGCGGCCGGGACCGAGCAAACGGGTATGATCAGGATACTTATTAGACCGAATAGATGTCGCATGGAGAGATTCCTCCGGAAACGTTTGGCGGAAGGGGCGGGCCCTACGGCTTCGTGGCGGTGACGAAGACCGGCTCCCCGCAACAGGTGAGCTTCATGCCGCCATCACGGCGACCTGCTGCCCGCTCCACCGGCTTGGCGTCGCGGGCGGCCTGGAGGGTGATGTGCGTCGCCGGTGAGCAACATCAGACTCACCATGTCGTCGACCGTCACTCCGGGCGGGAGGCCGTCGCCATTAGTCGACCCCTGGTGCGGGTAGACCACGTGCATCGTCACGTTCTGGGTGAACCCCGCCGTCCGCTCGATCGTCACATCGATCCGCTCCGCCTCGCCGGCTTGAGCCCCACCTCGGTGGCGCTCAGCTTGACGGACCGCAGATCGGGCGGGTCGCCGACGGAGACGGTGTGCGTCTCGCACGTTTGCCGGCCTTGAAAACCCCCAACATCCTCGGGGCGGACGAAAGGCTCCGACGCCGCCCCGAGGACCATCTTCGATCTCCGCCCGCCAGACGATCGATCTGCTCCTACCGGTTGTCTTACTTGTCCTTCGGATTTTCCTTCTTCAGCTCGAACACGAATCCTTCCTTCCCGGCGAAGTCTTTCGCCCGCTTGTCCTTGTCGAGCGTGTAGGCCAGCTTCAGGCTGTCGCCTTTCGCCTCGAGGATCCCGTACGCCTTCGAGCCCTTGAGGTCGGCGATCGGGGCCTCCAGCATTTCCATGTCGATTTTCGTCGGGGTGGCCGATGCGTCCAGCTTGTACGACATCACGAACTTCACGTCTCCGGCGACGATCGTGATCTTCTTCTCGTCGATCGTGTACTTCGCCTTCTTCGACATCTCGTCCACGGCCTCGCCGGCCTTCTTCCCCGAGACGAGCGAGTACTCGCCCGCGATCTTCGGGGCGTCCGCGGGCTTCTTGTCCGCGGCCCGGCCGGACACGGCCGCGCACACAACCAGCCCGAGCGTCAGCATGACGAACGTCTTCATCGTCAATTCCCTTCGGCACCCCGGTCTCCGGCCACCGCGGACCAGTTCCGCCCGACCGCGGGGCAGATTATACGTTCACGTCGTCCGCCGGAGCAATCCAAACCTGGGGCGGTTCGGCGTGTTCCGGACCAGATCAGTGTTGGCCTGCCGGCACCGACCGGGGTAGACTGTCTCCATCCCGCCTGCCGCGCACGCCGCACGACCCATCCCGGAGATCACCATGCTCCGCCTCGACCTCGGCTCCACGGGCCGCTACTGCGACGGAGTCGACCGCCGCAGCTTCCTGCAACTCGGTGTCGCCGGGATGGCGAGCGTCGGCCTGCCCCAGCTGCTCCGCGCCAGGGCGGTGGCAGCCCCGGGCACCCCGACCCGGTCCACATCCGTTATCCTCCTGTGGCTCGACGGCGGGCCGAGCCACCTGGACCTGTACGACATGAAGCCGGACGCCCCGGCCGAGTACCGCGGGATCTGGAAGCCGATCCGCACCCGGGTGCCCGGGTTCGACGTGACCGAGCTGTTCCCCCGCCAGGCCCAGGTGACCGACAAGTTCTCGATGGTCCGCTCGTTGCACCACGACACCGGCGACCACTTCGCGGGCGGTCACCGGATGCTCACCGCGAAGGACATGGGGGTGAGCGGGGCGAACACCCCCCAGAAGTTCCCGGGGATCGGGGCCGTCGTGGACCGCGAGGTCGGCCCGCGCCGGCCCGGGATGCCCGGGTACGTGGCCGTCCCTTACGCGGCCAGCATCGGCCTCACTCCCGGGTACTTCGGCGGCCACCAGCTCGGGACGCAGCACAACCCGTTCGCCACCGGGGGCGACCCGAACGCCCCGACCTTCCAGGTCCAGAACCTGAACCTGGTCCAGGGGCTGACCGTCGAGAAGCTGGACGACCGCCGGTCCCTGGTCCGGCACTTCGACACGACCCGCCGGGCCCTGGCACCCCTTGCCGAGACCCAGGCGATGGACCGGTTCGCCCGCGAGGCGTACGAGTTCGTCGGCGGCCCGGCCGCCCGGCAGGCGTTCGACATCGGGAAGGAAGACCCGCGGCTCCGGGACACCTACGGCCGGCACAGCTGGGGGCAGTCCACGCTCCTGGCCCGCCGACTGGTCGAGGCCGGGTCGACGTTCGTGACGGTCCATTTCGGCGGGTGGGACCACCACTGGGATCTGAAGGCGGGGATGGAGAACTACCTGCCGAAGGTGGATACCGCGGTGGCGGCCCTGTTCCGCGACCTGGACGACCGCGGGCTGCTGGACACGACCCTGGTCGTGTTGTGTGGGGAGTTCAGCCGAACCCCGAAGATGAACGACGGGGGGAACGGCGGTGCGCCGATGAGTAAGGGAACGCCTGGCCGGGACCACTGGGGGAACGCGATGTTCTGCCTCATGGGGGGCGGCGGGGTGAAGGGCGGGCAGGTGGTCGGCTCGACCGACCGGCTCGGCACCGCCCCGCACACCCGGGCGGTCACGCCGGCCAACATCCACGCCACCATCTACCACGTCCTCGGTATCGACCCGAAGCTCCAGCTGCTCGACCCGAGCGGCCGGCCGGTATCGGTCCTCGACGACCCGGAGCCGATCGGAGAGCTGTTGTAACCGGGCGGCCATCCGGGGGCCGATCATCATCGACGCGGTGTCGGCCACCGGTCCGCGGCCACCTCCCGCAGCTCCGCGACCAGCCTGGCCGATGCGGCCGTGATCGCTGCCGTCAGGTCCTCACGGGTCTGGAATTCCTCCTTGACCGTCCACCCGCCCGCGTCCTCGGTCAGGAAAGCCGACGGGGCCAAGGAGGCGGCCAGTACGCCGCCCGTCAGTCGAACCCGCCGCCCCGGTACTTGCACCGACGCCGCCAGCTCCCATTTCGGCCTCCTCGCGCCCGGAGGCAAGACCGCGAACGACAGCCCCGGGACGTCCGCCACCGTCGCCCGAGCGACCGGCCACGCCGCGAGGGCGCCGGGGGCCGCCGCATACCACTCTTCGAGTGCCACCGCCAACTCGGTCAGCAACCCCCGCTCGAATACCCCGACGACCGACCCGACGCGAACCGTGACCCGGTCGACGACGTGGTCCCAGGCCCATTCCCGGGCGCTCAGCGGCGAACGGACGAGGCCCAGGGCGGCTAGCCACCGGGCCGGCGCGGCGGCGACGGCGGCGATCTCGCCGAGGGCGCGGTAATAGTCCGGGTCGTCGATCACGTCATGATCCCGGAACCGGGAGGCCGTCACCCCCGCCCAGATGAACCGGCCGAAGTCGGGCTCGTCGTGGTCCTGGAGGTAGTCGCCCAGGATTAGCCTGGCGGTGTCGTCCGCGGGCGTGTCCAGGGCGGCGGCGAGGAGGGCGTCCCGGTCGGTCACGTGTGTCCCCGCTTCTGTCGGCCGCCCGGCACGAGCCGTCCGACCCTGGCTCGTGTATCGTGAAACGGCTCGGCGCTCTGGACGTCGGTTTAGAGTATAGTCAGTCGGACCCGGAGTGGGCCGAGGCGACCGAGGGACGCAGCCATGACGCCGAGGACTCGAACGACTGCATATCACGCCAGCGCGGCGATCGCCTTCTGCCTGGTCGGTACCCCCGTCGGTGCGGCCGAGAGGCCGACGGCGATCCCGGACCTCTCCTTCCGCCCGGCAACCGGTCCGGCGGTCGCGTGGAAAGACCTCGCCGGGAAGAAGGCGACCGTGGTCGCCTTCCTCTCCTTCGACTGCCCCGTGTCGACGAGCTACGCGCAACCCCTCGCCGAACTCGCCGCCGCCCATGCCGACAAGGGGGTCGCGTTCGTTGCCTTCGTACCGACCGACGACGACGCTGCCACGGTCGCCAGACAGGCCGCGGAGTTCAAACTCGGGTTCCCCGTCTTCAAAGACGACAAGCTGGTCGCCGCCGACGCCCTCGGGGCGACGACCACCCCGCAGGCGTTCGTTCTCGACGACAAGAACGCCGTCCGGTACCGCGGCCGGATCGACGACGGGTACGCCCTGCGGCTCGTGCCGAACAAGAAAGTGACCGACCGGTCCCTGGCGAATGCCCTTGATGCCGTCCTCACCGGGAAGCCGGTGCCTGCAGCAAAGACCGATCCGGTCGGCTGCCGGATCGTCCGGGACCGGGAAACCAGGACCGTAGACGTAGTTTCCCCGGTGTACCACAAGGACGTGCTGCCGATCCTCCAGACCCACTGTCAGAGCTGCCACCGGCCGGGCGCGGTCGGGCCGTTCGCCCTGATGACGTACAAGCAGGCTGTCGCCTGGGCCGACGACATCAAGGAGTTCACCCGGGATCGGCGGATGCCGCCGTGGAAGCCCCGGGGCGGGAAGGAGTTCGTCGGCGACCGCCGCCTGACCGAGAAGGAGATCGACACTCTCGCCCGGTGGGTCGATGCCGGCTGCCCCGAGGGCGACCCGAAAGACGCTCCCCCGCCCCGGACGTTCCCCGACGGGTGGGTACTCGGCAAGCCGGACCTGGTAATCGAAACCCCGGACGAATTCGTCGTCGGCCCGACCGGGCGGGACCACTTCCGGGTGTTCGTCCTCCCCACCGGGCTGACCGAGGACAAGTACGTCGTCGCGTTCGAGGTCCGGCCGGGCAACCCGCGGGTGGTCCACCACGCCGCGAACTTTTTTGACACCACCGGGGCGGCCAGTAAGATCCAGGCGCTGGGTCAGGCCGAGGAGCAGAAACGCCGCAAGCCCGGGGCCGTGGACGTCGGCCCGGGGTACGAGTCGGTGATGGTCCCGATCCGGCTGACCCCGGCCGACCTGTTCGCCGCGCGCCCCTCGTTCGGCCCGGTGGGCGGGTGGGCTCCCGGGTATGTGCCGCGGGAGCTGCCCGCCGGCACGGGAATGTTGCTCCCCAAGGGCTCGGACTTCGTCATGCAGCTCCACTACCACCGGACCGGGCGGGTCGAGAAGGACCGTACCCGGGTGGGACTCTATTTCGCAAAGAAACCCGTCGACCGTCCGCTGCTGCCGTTGTTAGTGCCGGGCACGTTCAAGATCGACCAGAAGAGCGGCTCCGGGCTCGGGTACATCCCGGCCGGGGACGCGAACTTCGTCGCCCGCGGGTCCTGGTACGCCCTGGAGGACTGCACGGTCCACGCGGTCATGCCCCATATGCACCTGCTCGGCAAGTCGGTCAAGATGACCATGACCCCACCGGGAAGGCGGCCGGAGCTGGTCATCGAGATCCCGGAGTGGGACTACAACTGGCAGGAATCCTACCTGCCGAAGGACCCGATGAAGGTGAAGGCCGGGACCCGGTTCGAGATCGAGGCGGTGTTCGACAACTCGGCCAAGAACCCGAACAACCCCCACGACCCGCCGGTCGACGTCCGGTTCGGGGAGCAGACGACCGACGAGATGCTCTTCGGGTTCTTCGGGGCGACCAAGGACAACCCCACGTCTGGCCTCCCGTTCGTGATCGCGCAGGGGCCGTTCCGTCTGACGCGCTGAACCGGGGTCAGGACGATGTGCAGATGGTGACTGTGCGTGAAGACAATGAGCCTGGGTGTGAGACGTGAGACCCCCCGGCGTCGTGACGAGGTTGGCTGAGACAGGGCATTCGCAGACTGTTCATCTACCAGAGACTAACCGAGTCCGGGAGGCCCTTGGGCGGGATCGTACCTTTCACCCGTTGTCGCGGGCCGTAAGTCCCAGCCGCACGTTGGCCGCCGGGTCGGCCGGGGTGTACACCCGCTCCCGCGGGGGGACGAGGGCGGCGACCCCGCCCGCCCCAAGCCGGCCCCTCTGTTCGGCCACGAAGTCCGACACGTCGACCACCCCCAAGAGTTCACGCCGACCGAATACCTCCAGCGCCTCCCCGCGGAGCCCGAGCTGGATCGCCCGCCGGTCCAGTTTCGCCCCGGACGGGTAGTGATCGGGATCCCATTGCAGCCGGACGTCCGACCGGGCGACCGCCCCGGACCAGTCGTCCCGGGTCGGGTATAACCCGGGTACCCAGCCCGGGCCAAGAGCTCGGCCGGGGTGGGCAACTTGTCGGGCCGGGCGCGGTCGGACGGCACCGCCGCGAACGCAAGCACAACGACCCCGGCCGCCGCCCCGAGGGCACTTCGCCGAAAGTCCATGCCGATCACTCCCGCGCCCGTGCGGCCGGCCTCCGGCCCGCCGCGGGATTGGCAACGACGGCGGCATCTAGGCCGCCGGGGGTGAGAAGCGAAAACCCGAGTCGGTGATCTTACAAGTCATCGACCACTAAGAGTTATCGCCCGTGCTCTCCGACCAAGCCGTCGTTCGACAGATTTTTATTCTCACTATATTTTATATATTCACTATCATATATATTTGATAATATTTAAATATGTGGTAAATTATTTCATAGAGTTTTCGTGGCGGCAGCAATTCAGTCGCATTCTCATTAACGAGATACCGAATCTCCCTGTCGACTTCTTGGCGGCCTGCTTCCTGGCGGGCGTCGGGGTCGGGCGGCCCGTCCGGTTCGCCGGCGCTCGGCTCGGGGCGGGTTGACCGGGCGCCGGCCGGGCGGGAGAGGGTGAGAGGGGTATCGCTCCCGGCCGCCGTCCCGGCTACAATGCCGCCGTCCTCGTGTAAGGGGTGCCGGTTCCCCGAGGTGGCCATGCTCGCGGCCCGTGTCCAGCATTTCACCGAGTCCGTGATCCGCGAGACTACCCGGCTCGCCCAGCGGCACGGGGCGATCAACCTCGGCCAGGGGATGCCGGATTTCGACCCGCCGGAGGAGGTGAAGGAGGCCGCCTGCCGGGCGATCCGCGACGGGTTCAACCAGTACGCCGTGACCTGGGGTATCGCCCCGCTGCGGCAGGCGGTCGCGGCGAAGATGCGGGCGTTCAACGGGCTCGGCTGGGTCGACGCCGACGAGCACGTGACGGTCTGCTGCGGGGCCACCGAGTGCATGATGGCGACGATGCTCGCCCTGGTCGACCCCGGCGACGAGGTAGTGATCTTCCAGCCGTTCTACGAGAACTACGGGCCGGACGCGAAGCTCACCGGCGCGACCCCGCGATGGGTCCACCTGCACTCCCCGGACTGGCACTTCGACCCGGCCGACCTCCGCCGGGCATTTTCCCCGAAGACCAAGGCCGTCATCGTAAATACCCCGAACAACCCGACCGGCAAGGTGTTCACCCGGGCCGAATTGGGGATGATCGCCGACCTGTGCCACGAGTTCGACGCCTACGCCTTCGCGGACGAGATCTACGAGTACATCAACTTCACCGACCGGCCGCACGTGAGCATCGCGGCGCTACCCGGGATGGCCGACCGGACGGTGACCATTAGCGGGCTGTCGAAGACGTTTAGCGCGACCGGGTGGCGGCTCGGGTACTGCGTCGCCCCGGCCGCGGTGACGGCCGGGATCCGCAAGGCCCACGACTTCCTGACCGTCGGCGCGCCGCACCCGCTCCAGGTGGCCGGGGCCGCGGCGATGGCCCTCCCGCAGTCCTACTTCGACGGGCTCCGGGCCCACTACCGGCACCGCCGCGACCTGTTCCTGCCCTATCTCCGTGCCGCCGGGTTCGACGTCCACACCCCGGACGGGGCGTACTACGTGATGGCCGACTTCGCGCACCTGAGTCGGGCCGACGACACGGACTTCGTCCGCCGGATGATCGAGACGGTGGGCGTGGCGGGGGTGCCCGGGAGCAGCTTCCACAGCCCGAAAGAACTCGGGCGGACGATCGTCCGGTTCATGTTCGCGAAGCAGGACGAGATACTCCGGCAGGCGGGGGAACAGCTCCTCGCCCTGCGGGAGAAACTACCCCGCGATTGACGGTCGTGGCTCATGCCCGGATGTGGGGGCAAGTTTCCAACGGGCGCAACCGGTCGGCCGCTCAAGCCGCGAGTGGCCACTCAACGTCTTGTAAGATTTGGCGATGCGGGTCGAGCCGCTCGGCCTCCCGATCGACGCGGAATTGCTGGAACGCCTCCACACTCCCGTTCAGGTCCTCGCTCCGGACGTCCAGCATGGCCTGGGCCCCGGCCTTCACCCACCGCATCCCCGCCCGCTCCATCCGGTCCTTCACGTCGTGCCGACACGCACCCTCGATCACACCCGACGCGATCGGATAACCCTTCCGGAGGTACTCCTCGTACCGCATCCGCCCCGCCTTCGACGCCAGGTACCCGCAGATCGTCGCCAACGCCTTCTTCTTGGGCCCACTCAACCCCTGGGCCGTTCCCATCCGGCGCAGCCCTTTCACCACCCCCCGCCCCCCGCGCAGCACCCGCACCAGCCGGTCCCGCACGAACCCGGCGGTCGCCGAACTTCCCGCCTTGTGGAACAGGTGCCCGGCCTGCCACAGCCGGGGGGACACGTGCGTGCTTGCCGGCCGGCGCGGCACTGGCTCCCCCGGGTGCGGGGGTCCCGGAACAAGGTCGCGGCCATCTCCGCCGGGGTCCGGGCGTACCGGTCGATCGAGTCGACCCCCCCGGCGAGCGCCATCCGCTTCGTGTTCGCCTTGTCCCCTGACCCCGGTGGGCCTTCGGCGGCGGGTCGCCCGGCCCCCGGCGGATGACAACCCCTTTGCCCTCGGCCGACACCACGAACAGGTCCCCTTCGTCCTCCGTCGGCGGGGGCGGTCGGGCACCCCGGCACGCCTCGCCCGACCCGGCCATGTGGCGGGTGTTCCGTTCCAACGAGTCGACGGGCTGGTCGATCCGGAGCATCCCCGGAGGGCCTCCCGGACCCGGGCGAACGAGGACTCCGCGCCCGAGGCCGCG
>JAQGHQ010000119.1 GCA_028288765.1 Gemmataceae bacterium
GAACGTGCCCGGGTCGAGCGGTTGCTGGCCGACGCCGAGGCGTGGCGGCGGGCCGACGCGCTGCGGGGCTACATCGGGGTGGTGGAGCAACTCGCGCTCGCCCGGCGGGTGAGTACCGGCGAGGGGATCGAACTCGCGGCGTGGCTGACCTGGGCACGCGAGCAGGCAGAGAAACTGGACCCGGTCCGCGGCACTCTGAACCGACGGCGGGTGAATCCGCGGCGTGACCGCGACCGACTCCTCACCGGCTCGACGGCCGTGATCGGCCGCGTGCGAAATGGGACCGCACACGGCCGAACTCCGTTCCTCCGGCCTCACAGGACCGACGACTTGCTGTTCACGCCTCTTATTCCCCGGTCTTCCGTTCCGTCGCCAGAGCCAGCGACTCCGGCCACTGCCGGAGTGCCCGCTCGACCTGCTCCCGTCGAGTTTCGGGGCGGGTGTGAGTGTAGTTCGCGGTCATCCCCAGCCCGCCGTTCAATGTCGGCTTGTGGCCCATCACCTGCTGGCGGATCAGTGGGTCGACGTTCGCGTCCTGGAGCAGGGGGGCGAACGTGTGCCGCCACGACTTCGGGCAGGTCGATTCCGGGTGCCCGATCGCGGCCATCACGCGGACGAACACCTGCCGGATTTTGTCCGCCTTCAACGCCCCGGCGTCCCACCAGAGTTTCTTCGCCAGCGCGGCCTCCTCGGTCCGGGTCAACGGGCGGTCACACGCCGCCCGCCGGTCCCGGAGCACCCGCTCCAGCTCCCGCCGGTCGCCGGTGATGACCGGCTTGCGGCCGTGTAACTTCTCGCGGAGGAACACCGGGCCACACGTCCGCTTCCCGATCACTGCCCGGATCACCGCGACCACCTCGGCCAGGAGCGGCACCAGGCGTTCCTGCCCGGTCTTCACCCGCCAGCCCAGCTCGACCTTGTTGCGGACGTGCAGCCACCCGCCGGCCAGGTCCATGTCCTCGACCAACAGGTGGACCAGCTCGCCGACCCGCAGCCCGGTCTTCGCCAGCGTGAAGTGGATCGGGAATGCCCACGCCGAACACGCCTTCAGGAAATTCAGCTCGGTGTCGGTTGTGAACACGAAGATGGGCTTGGCGTCCTCGATCTTCATCTTGTCGAGCGGTAGCTCGGAGAATGGGTTGCCGGCGTACGGTGGGAGGTGCCGCCGCTTGACCGCGTATGTGTACATCGCCCGGCAGGTCTCCAGGACGTACTGTACCCCCTTTGTCCGCAGCTTCCGCTTGGCGGTGTTCTTGTGCCCGTTCGGGGCGACCTGGATCTTCCGGAGGTAGGCGGCGAACGCCTCGACCTTGATCTCGTGAGCCTGGGGTGGCTTCGGCAGAGTGCGGACGAAGTCCTCCAGGTGCTGAGTCGCCGAGCGATAACGCTTCAGCGTGCCCACAGACGAGTGCAGGACGTGCTCGTGGTAGCTGAGGAACTGCTTCCGCAGCTCGGTGACTCCGATCGGGGTGAAAGTGAGGAGTGTGGGCTCGTTGTTGGCGAGCTGGGCGTTGACCCGGGCGGCGACCTGCTCGGCCTGATCGCGGGTGGAACCGACCTTCTTGCGGTGCGGCCCGGTGTCGTCCCGGTAGTACACCCACCACGCCCCGTGGTGTTCGTAGACACTGACCTTACCGACGCGCAGACGCGGAGAGGGGCGGGACTTTTTCGGCGGCACGGAACTCCCCCTGGTGCACGATTTGTGCACCAAACATGCACCAGGAGGCCGGTTCGTTCGGGGGAGCCGTGACGCAGGATGTTGCTTTAATTAGCTTTGCGTCACGAGCCTGTCAGCACACAGACATGAAAGCGGAGAGGGAGGGATTCGAGTGAGGGGTTTCCGCAACTGCCTGGTGTTACTACAGTAAGGGATCAAAGTCACGTATTCCCTAGCACTTGCGGCTTAGCTGCGGCAATCAGCCGGTGTCACAAATTCTCAGGAACGGTCAAAGGGATTGGCTCACTGTGCCAATCCTGTTCGGACGGGCACGGCACCTCCGCCCACGGAGGTAAGCCGGTGGATGCCAAGAAAGTCGTGATTTACTGTCGCTACTCGTCGGACATGCAGCGGCCTGACAGTTGCGCCGACCAAGAACGGGCCGTTCGCGCCGGGCTGGCCCGGCTCGGGATCGCCGCGGCCGACGCCGTCGTCATCTACGACGAGGCCGAGTCCGGGACCAAGACCGCCCGCGACGGGTTCCGACTACTCCGCGACATGGTCGCCCGGCGCGGTCGCGATCCTCGGCGTCGACGACCAGTCCCGGCTCACCCGGGCCGACAACGCGTACGCGTTCGTCAAGGACTTGGTGTTCGTCGGCGGCCGGTTCGTGTCCACCGGGGAAGGCATCGACACCTCGGCCCCCGGGTGGGAACTCAAGGTCCAGGTGCTCCAGCTGCACCACGGGCAGACTGTCCGCGACCTCCAGCACCGGGTCCACCGTGGCCAGCGGGGGAGGGTTGAGGCCGACGGGAGCGCCGGCGACTTCCCGTACGGGTACGAGTCGTATCACCTCGACCCGGACTGGGCCGCCCAGCTCGCCCGTCGCGGCCCCAAGCCCAAGAAGGGGATCCGCGTCTGCGAGGGCGAGGCGAGGTGGGTCCGTGAGGTCTTTGCCTGGTTCGTCGCCGGCCGGTCGATCGGGGGGATGGCCCGCGAACTCAGCCGGCTCGACGTCCCGAAGGGGCGGCGGGCGTCCACCGGTCGGCATGGCATCCAATGCCGGTAACGCAATGATCGGTCTGATCGATTGGGGTATCGCTCACCAGCCGTTTCTCACCAGGATGGGGTGCTTACCAAACCCACCTGGGAGAAACGGCTTATGGGCACGGCACGGACG
>JAQGHQ010000136.1 GCA_028288765.1 Gemmataceae bacterium
AGCCGGTGCCGGTCCCAGTGTCAAAGCGGTGCCTACGTGGGTCATGCATAAGCGCGGGGCGTGGGCACGAGGGAAGCAGAGCCGGTGTCGCGTCCAGCCAGACGGGTCCGAACACCCCTCTGATTTCGCTGGATAATCGAGGGTGTGCAACATTAGCAGGACACCACCTAATCGTCGGGGCCGGCGTGTAATTTGCCTTTTTCCATGACGCCAACTCCGAGTGGGGGGAGAAAGGAGGGGGCATCGACTTCCGCGACCGCGATCGCCCCACTATTACCTTCGTCTCCCCGGATACCCCCCGGGGCCAAGACCTGGGAGCAAATTCAGCGCGAGAACGCCGCGCGAGACAAGGCCCGCTGGAGCCGCTGATCGGGCGCGGCGGGCGACGTCCGGGTGCGCCACCCTCCCGCCCGGGTCGGTCAGCCCCGGGGCGTGAGCTGTTCGATTGCCTTCGCGAAGGCCGGCCACCTCTGCGTCAGCTCCGCCCGGCCGGCGCTGCGGTAGTCGACGTAATCAAACCCCGGGGCGACGGTGCAGCCGAGCAGGGCGAAGCCGGTCTCTCCGAGCAAGCGAGTCCCCTGCCACACCCCACCGGGAACTACCAGCTGGGGCACATGGCCGGCCG
Source organism: Gemmataceae bacterium (assembly GCA_028288765.1). GTDB lineage: Bacteria > Planctomycetota > Planctomycetia > Gemmatales > Gemmataceae > Urbifossiella. Next base: position 626 of record JAQGHQ010000136.1, read on the forward strand.
CAATGTCCGGGCCCAGGAGCACCTCCTTCCCGCTCCCGTCGGGCCAGAGCTGGAGCATCCGCACCGGCGAGCCGAGGTAGAAGTGGAACACCTCCTCCCCGGGCAGGACGTGCAGTTCGGAGACGTGGCCGGGCTTGAGCAGGTAGTAGATCGCGGTCGACACCGCCCGCGGCCCGGGGTAGTTCGGCAACACCGCCGCGGGCAGTGTCACCGCCGACCGGTACGTCTCGCGGAAGAACCCGCCCTCGACCGGGTGCGGCGTCAGCTCCAGCAGGCGGATCACATCGGAGGCAGTCATAAGAAGATCTCGACCAAGACGATTCACCCCGGCGCGGCGGGGCCGCAACCAACTTCGCCGCGGCGTGCGCGGAGGGTCGACCGGGTCCGATCTCGGGGAAGAAGGGCTAGGTCCCGGAGGACGGTCAGGTCCGGCCGCTCCCTCCGAGCAAATACCCGAGGATCGCGTGGGCGGACTCGTCGAGCGGTTCGAGCCGCCGCACGTCCAGCCCCTCCTCGACGGCCAAACGGCCGAACGCCGTGAAAAACCGCTTCGGGTTGCGGGCTTTGACCACCAGTCCGGGGGACCCGGGACAGGCGGAGGCCGGCGCGTCCACCTCGACCGCGATCACGTCCGGCATGGTGAGCAGGAGCCGGGCGACGTCGCGGGGCCGGTCCACGTCGACGCGGACGGAGACCGGGTGGTCGTCGAGCAGGTCGCGGATCTGCTGGAGGGTGCCGACCGCCGCGACCCGCCCGCGGGCCATGATCGCGACGTGGTTCGTCAGCTTCTCCAGGGCCTCGAGTTCGTGGCTGGAGATGAGCAGACACTTGCCCTGGGCGGCGAGCGCCTGGAACAGTTCGAGCAGTTCCTGCCGGCCGATCGGGTCGATCCCGGAGAGTGGTTCGTCGAGGATCAACAGCTCCGGGTCGTGCAGCAGTGCCTGGGCGAGCTTGATCCGCTGCCGCATGCCCTTGGAGTAGCCCTGGAGGCGGCGGTCGGCCCGGTCGGTCATCCCGACCCGCGCCAGTGCGGCCTCGGTCCGGCGGTCGGCCTCGCGGCGGTCGAACCCGCACAGCCGGGCCATCACCCGGACGAACTTCCGGCCGGACATGTCCTCGTAAAAGGCGTCCACGTCCGGGCAGTATCCGACGAGCTTGCGGGCGTGCCAGTCCCACGCGTCCACCCCGCGGACCGTCACCTTCCCGAGGGTGGGCCGGAGCTGGCCGGTGGCCATCCGCAGAAGCGTACTCTTGCCGGCCCCGTTCGCCCCGACCAGCCCGGTGATCCCGCCGGTCAGTTCGAGCGTCACCTGGTTCAGCGCGAGGACCGTCCCATACCACTTCGAGACGTGCTCGAAGAGCAGCAGTGGCTCGACCGCGGAGCGCGGAGTCCGGAGCGCGGAGCGCGGGGAGGGGGAACCCGAGCCCGGGGAACCCGGGCCCGGAAGGGCGAATGCCGCCGAAGGAGGATCGGCTTTCAGTTCCGCGTTCCGCATTCCGCGCTCCGCGTTCTCAGTTCACGATCTCGACCGCCTGCACCCGCCTCCGCAGGTACAGCAGGCACCCGGCGCACACCCCGCCGACCACGAGCCCCGCTTCCCAGTACGCCGGCTGGGGCTGCGGGCGGAGCGTCGCCGGGTCGGCCCCGAGGCACCACATGCCGACGAGGTACAGGTCGTTCCACAGGTCGATCAGCCGCCACCGCTCGTCCCCGAGGATGTCGGCCAGCCACCCGCCGAGCATCCGCAGCAGCACGAACGCGCCCATCCACACCATCACCATCGGGACCGCCCGCCGGACCCAGACCGCCGTGGCGACCACCATCAGGCTGAGCGTGACCGTCAGGACCAGCCCGTACCCGAGCACCCCGGCGAGCAGGTCGAGGTTGTCCAAATAGTACGTCCGCCAGTCGAAGAGGAGGCCGGCCTCGATCCAGAGCAGGACCGCCGGGACGGTCGTGGCGAGGTTGACGAACACCCCGATCGCGAGGCACTTGCCGAGGACGTAGTGCCACCGCCCGATCGGCTTGGACAGGTAGAACGGCAGGCTGCCGTGGGCGAAGTCGTTCCCGACCAGGACCGACCCGGCCAGGGCCAGGACGATCACGACCACGTACCCCTCGAACCAGATGAAGTTCCCGAACGTGTGCGTCGTCCCATTCAGGGCGAGCCGGTCGAGGAACCGGGTGAAGTCCTTGATCGGGACCTTCATCCCGGCGACCGGGACGGTGTCGTCGGCGACCTGGGTGGTGATCCAGACGACGAGGTACTGGCCATAGAAAAAGAAGAAGAACACGAGCAGGGTGAGGGCGAACAGCCCCCAGTACAGCCGCCGGCGGAACATCAGCCGGAGCGACACCCGGGCCATCGCCAGGGCGGACCAGAGCGGCCCGTGCAGGGTGCCCCGCCAGGGTCGGTAGCGCAACAAGGTGTCGGTCTGTGCGGGCATGGGTCTCTGGTTGTGAGTGTCGTCGGGCCCAGGGCGATGCCCTGCCCCTGCCCAGGGCGATGCCCTGGGCGGGGTGGGGCGGGGCGGACGGAGGTTACGACGACACCGTCCGCAGGAACAGTTCTTCCAGCGTTTCGTCGTCGCGGAGGAGGGCCCGGATGACGACCTGGTTGATCTCGGCGAGCTTGAAGAACGCGAGGTTCGTCCACCCGTCCGGGACGGTCACCCGCCACTCGCCCGGGGTGGTCTCGGCGAGCACCCGGACCCCCTCGGACTCCAGGTCGTCGCGGAACCCGGCGGCCTCGCCCTCCACCCGGATGCGGTACCGGTCCTGCCGGCGGGAACACAGCTCCGCCACCGTCCCCACCCCGCGGACCCGCCCGCCGGCCAGGATCACCACCCGCTCGCACACCGCCTCCACGTCGGCCAGCAGGTGCGTCGAGAGCAGCACCGACTTCCCGTGGTCGGTGCCGAGCGCGCGGATCAGCCGGAGCATGGCGTCGCGGCCGGCCGGGTCGAGCCCGCTCGTCGGCTCGTCGAGCAACAGCACCGGCGGGTCGTGGACCAGGGCCTGCGCCAGCTTCGCGCGCTGCTTCATCCCGGTCGAGTATTCCTCCACCCGCCGGTACCGGGCCTCTTCCAGCTCCAGGTACGACAGCACCTCGTGGGCCCGCCGCTGGGCCTCGCGGCGGGGCATGCCGTACAGCTCGCCCGCGAGCCCGACGTACTCGATCCCGGTGAGCCCGGGGACGAGCGAATCGGCCTCCGGCATGAACCCGATCAGCTGGCGGAGCCGCCAGTTCCCCGCGGCGTCGCGGTCGCCGCCGAGGTCCTGGTCGAGGACCCGGCCGGTCCCCGAGCTTGGCGGAATGAGCCCCATCAGGATCTTGAGCAGCGTGCTCTTCCCGGCCCCGTTCGGCCCGAGCACCCCGACCCGGCCCGGAGGGAGTGCCAGTGTCACGTCGTGCAGGGCGGTGTGCGCCCCGAACGTCCGCGTGATCCCGTGCAGGTCGATCAGGGGGGCCGTCATTCGGGGATCGTCCTTCGGCCCTCGTACTTCGTTCTCAACTCACCGCCCGGGCCGGAGCGGGCAATGTCCAGTCCGATCCCCGAAGGACAAAGGACGAAGGACGATCAGGTGGTGTAATCCGCGTTCAGCCTCACGTACTCGTAGGTCAGGTCGCAGGTGTGGAAGGTGCAGCGGCCGGGGCCGAGGGTGAACCGGAGCTTGAAGTGGACCTCGCGGTTGTGCTTCAGGTACGCCGACGCGGCGGCGGCGTCGAACGGGAGCGGGACCCCGGCCCGGTACAGGGGCATATCGCCCATCCAGAGCGACAGGTCCGTCTCCTCGAACGGCACGCCCGAGTACCCGGCCGCCGACACCACCCGCCCCCAGTTCGGGTCGTTCCCGAACACCGCGGTCTTCACCAGCGCGCTCTCGGCGACCGTCTTGGCTACCTGCTTCGCCTCGGCGTCCGTCCGGCAGCCCTCGACCTCGATCGTGACGAGGTGCTCGGCCCCCTCGGCGTCGATCGCGATCTTCCGGGCGAGCTCGACGCACACCCCGCCGACGGCGTCGCGGAAGGTGGCAAGGTCGTGGCCGGTGAGCCTCGGCCCGGTCCCGTTCGCGAGCAGGAAGACCGTGTCGTTCGTGCTGGTGTGGCCCTCCACGCTCACGCAGTTGAAGCTCGTCTCGCACGCCCCCTTCAGGACGTGATGCAGGTCCTGTTCGCCGACCGCCGCGTCCGTGAGGACGAACCCGAGCATCGTCGCCAGGTTCGGGCCGATCATCGCCGCGCCCTTGGCGAACCCGGTGACCGTGACCGCCCCGCCCCCGAGGTCGAGGACCCGGCTGGAGACCTTGATCCCGGTGTCGGTGGTGAGGATGGCGTGGGCCGCGTCGTCCAGCGCGGCGCGGCCGGGGGTCACCGCCCGGGTGGCCTTCGGGATGCCGGCCTCCAGCACCGGCATCGGGAGGGGCCGGCCGATCACCCCGGTCGACGCGACGAGCACCTGTTCCGGCCGGCACCGGAGCTCGGCGGCGACGAGCTCGGTCATCCGCCGGGCGTCGGCGAGCCCCTGCTCGCCGGTGCAGGCGTTCGCGTTCCCGGAGCAGACGACGACCGCCCGGGCGTCGGCCCGCGGGAGCCGGTCCCGGCTCACCCGCACCGGGGCCGCGCAGACGCGGTTCTGGGTGAACACCCCGGCGGCGGCGGCCGGGGTGTCGCTCACGATCACTGCCAGGTCCCGCCGGTCCGGCTCCGACCGCAGTCCGCTCACGATCCCCGCGTACCGGTAGCCGCGGGCGAGGTGCCAGTCACTCATGCCTCAATGGTACTCCCGGGGTCAACCGGCCGGAAGGATCTGCCGGCCGGAACGGAACCCCGGTGGGCCCTGGGTCCGGCGAACGTACCTGTCGGGCAGGATGGAGAAGTGTTGTATTCCGGAGGAGTCCGGGAAACCATTCCGGCCGGACACCCGCGGTTCGTCCGCGGGGCGACGAATAGCAGCCTTCCGAACTCGTCGTCGGTCGGAGGTGGGAACGGCCGCGGGGGTTCGCCCGGCCGCCCTCTCCGGACGACCCGGGCGGGCTTCGGAGGTGTGGGTCCCACCCGACCGACCGGTCCGGGGGTGGGAACTGGAGAGTGGTCGGACTGAAATCAACCTATTTCAGGTGGATATCGATCCGGTTGTCCGTCTCCTCGACCGTGATCCTGATGGACGAGGACTTCTTATCCTGAATCTGCTTCGGGATTCGGTTGGCCGTGCTCCCCGGGAGTTCGCCGACTTCCCGCGGGGACGCGGTGACGATGTATTCGCCGGGGACGAGCCCCTTTCCGTCCTGGTTCCGGCCGGCCTTGTACTCGCCCCCGGCGTCGACGAGGGCTGCCCCCTCGAACCGCAGCTTCCTTCCGGACTCCGGCTCGACCGGGTAGAAGGTGACGAGCCCACCCTTGAGGGGCGTGCCGTCGGCGAACAGGACCTTGCCGTGGACCGGCGAGGGGGTCCCGATCGGGGCCCCGGGCGGCGGTCCCTTGTCCCCGCACCCGGAGATCGGGGCCACGAGGAGGAACGCGACAAGGCCGGCGGAACAGGTCTCGCGGTGAGACATGGAATCCTCGGAAAACGGGAGATAGAATGGGACGGGCGGAGGTCCGCCCGTCCCCGTGCCAGAGGCCGGTGTTCGCCGTGCGGCTCAGTAGTTCGGGGTGGTCTCGCCGGCGGACCGGGACACCAGCGCGGCGACGTTCACGGGGGACATGCTGTCCCGCAGGAAGGCGACGTGCCCGTCCGCGAACACGGCCAGGGCCCCGCCGGTGTGGAACGAGAAGATCTCGTCGTTCGTGCCGCAGTTGTTGGTCGTCAGCCAGTTACACGAGGGCGGGCCGTCGGTGCCCGGGCTAGTGTTGTTGTTGTTGATGATCTTGTAGCCCGTGGTCGACGTGTTGAGCGTCGGGTCGCCCGACACCCCGAACCCGCTGTCCTGTTCGCCCCAGCGCCAGAACCGCCGGGTTCCGAACGAGCCGTCGATCGCCACCCCGGCCGTGACCGCCGGGTCGGTGTAAGACGGGTTGGTGATGTAATTCTCCCGCCGGGCGGTGTCCTCGGCGATCATGATGGTGTTCGACGTCCCGTCCGAGATCGAGGTGATCGGGTTCTGCATGTTGTCGAGAGCCCCGCGCTGCCGCGAGTTTACCTTGTCCCTCAGCCCGGTGGCCTGGTTGATGTCGGTGTAGACCGTGGCCCCGTAGTGGATGTACCCATACCCTTGCGAGTCCTTCGCCTCGAACGGGTACGTCGGGCAGATGAACGTCTTGACGACATTCTTGAATGCGTTAGCGTGTCCTGCGAAGACGGTCGAGTTCGCGTTGTAGTACTGGTTCGGGTCGATCTGCTGGAAGATGGCCGTCTGCTCGATGTAGGGGAGCAGGTTGTACCAGAGCGAGTGGAAGTAGTACCCGGACGGCGGGGCCGTTCCCGGGGTCAGCGGCGCGCCGTTGTACCCTTGCAGGTTGGCGAAGCCGGTCCCGGCCCCCTGCGTCCCCTCCCCGGCCCCTGGCAGTTTGCCGTACGCACTCTCGTAGTTGTGGCAGGCCAACCCCAGTTGCTTGAGGTTGTTGGAACAGGTGCTGCGGGCGGCGGCCTCCCGGACCTTCTGGACGGCGGGGAGCAACAGGCCGATCAGGATCGCGATGATCGCGATCACCACCAACAGCTCGATCAGGGTGAACGCCGACCGGCGGGTCGGGGTGGTCGAGTTGTTCATCAAAGCTACCTCGTGTGATTCAGGGCCTCGGAACACGACAGGGGCAGCCCGGTTCACGGACCGGACGTGTCGCATCGCAAATCGGGAGCGGGAGGAAGTCACAAAATCGAGCGGGCGTGCCTCGCAGGGCAGAAACAACATCGAAGTCGTGGTCGGGTGGGGTGGGAGATCGCGAGGCATCGGTCCGTTGATCTCCTTTCGGCGTGCGTATCGCTGGCTTATCTGGTTCGCGTTAACGAAGGTGGTGAAGTTTTAGTTGTCGTGATGTGGATTCGATGAAGAAGAATGGTGAAGATGATGAACATCTCGGATCGAGGTGCCGGTCGAGCAGACGTGAGCTGCAGACGAACAGACCGGGTCGTGGTGGGTCGTTTGGGTATACTGACGGGAGGCGGTGTGGGGACGGCCCGAGCACCGAACAACGATTCGACCGAATAGGAGAGGGCAGGGGATGGATGGATCACCCACCGGGTCGGGGGAGCCGGCATCGCTCGACGCCCGGCCACTCGGCATCGCCCACCCCGGCCGGATGTTCGCAAACCTCCCCCCCGCCACCCTCACCGAACACGCCGTCCGCCGCGGAGAGGGGCTTCTCACCGACCTCGGCGCCCTCGCCGCGCTCACCGGGCTCAGGACCGGCCGGTCCCCGAAAGACAAGTTCACCGTCCGCGAGCCGTCGGTGGTCGATCAGATCGACTGGACCGCGAACCAGCCGATGGCCCCCGCCGTCTTCGCCCGCCTCTGCGACCTGGTCCGGGCCTACCTCCAGAATCGCGACCTGTACGTGTTCGACGGGTACGCATGTGCCGACCGCCGGCACCAGCTGTCGTTGCGGGTCGTCACCGAGAAAGCTTGGCACAACCTGTTCGCCCGGTGCCTGTTCCGCCACCCTGATCCGGCCGAACTGAGCGGGTTCGTCCCCGAGTGGACGGTCCTGCACGCCGCCGACTTCCACGCCGACCCGGCCGTCGACGGGACCCGTACCGAAGTGGTAGTGGCGATCAGCTTCGAGCACCAACTGGTGGTCGTCGGCGGGACGCACTACGCGGGGGAGATCAAGAAGGCGATCTTCAGCGTGTTGAACTACCTGCTCCCGCAGCGGGGCGTGTTCCCGATGCACTGCTCGGCGAACCAGGGGAAGGGCGGGGACACTGCTCTCTTCTTCGGGCTGTCCGGGACCGGGAAGACGACACTCTCGGCCGACCCGGAGCGCCAGCTGATCGGCGACGACGAACACGGCTGGGGCGACGACGGGGTGTTCAACATCGAGGGCGGGTGCTACGCGAAGACGATCAGGCTCTCGCCGGTCGGGGAACCGCAAATCTGGAATGCCATCCGGTTCGGGTGTGTTCTGGAGAACGTGCCGGTCGACCCGGTCACCCGGCGGCCCGATTTCGCGAGCCAACAGCACACCGAGAACACCCGAGCCGCGTACCCGGTCGAGTTCATCCCGAATTGTGAGCTCTCCGGGGTCGGCGGGCACCCGCGGAACATCTTTTTCCTGACGTGCGACGCGTTCGGGGTGCTCCCGCCGCTGGCGCGGCTGACCCCCGAGCAGGTGGTAGACTACTTCCTGTGCGGGTACACGGCGAAGGTGGCGGGGACGGAGACCGGGGTGTACGAGCCGACGCCGGACTTCAGCACCTGCTTCGCCAAACCGTTCCTGCCGCTGCCGCCGAAGCGGTACGCGGCAATGCTGCGGGCGAAGCTTGAGCGGCACGCGGTCCCGGTCTGGCTGGTGAACACCGGCTGGACGGGTGGGCCTTACGGCGTCGGCACGCGGATGGAGCTCGGCCACACCCGGGCCCTGCTGAAGGCGGTCCTGACCGATCAGCTGGCGGACGTCCCGTTCGCCCCGGACCCGGTGTTCGGGCTGGCGGTGCCGGTCCACTGTCCTGGCGTCCCGGACCGGGTACTCCGCCCGCGGGAGGGGTGGGCCGACCCGGCCGCCTACGACTACCAGGCTGACAGGCTTGCCGCCATGTTCCAGGCTGAGGCCCGGAAGTACCACTGACGAGCTGTTCGCCGGGTATTCTTCGGGAGCGTGGCCGTCTCGGCCGCTCCTGGGCGTACCAGTGCTGGGTGGCATGTCCACGGCTTTGGGACAGATGACACCCAAAGGTAGTCACCCTGGCGCGACGTAAGTGCCTGGAAAACCTGTGCAGCCAGGGTGCAGTTGATCCCCGCGAAAGCCCCTCGGCACAGGGGTGAAGGGACTTTCGCGGAGATCAACTGCACCCGAGGAAAACCAGCACTTACGGCGACTCCGACTGACTACCGTTGACTGACACTTGTCCGCTTTGCGTGGACATGTGAGCGCACCCGAAGACCAGATCGGGATGAGGTCTCCGCCCGAGATCGACCGGTTACGCCCTACTCACATCACCGGCGGCTTGCCCAGGCTCCGCCGGATGCTCGAAAGCTGGCCGACGTGCATCGAGACGTGCAGGCCGCCGAAGAGGAGCGCTTCGCCGAAGTTCGCGGCGAGCCGGGTGGAGCTCGCGGCCGGGCCGGCGAGCACGTCCGCCGGGACGCACTTCACCGCCCCGATCATCCTGTCGGTACAGGTGTCGAACAGCGCCAGCAACTCGGCCGGGTTGCCGAGGGCGGACTGATCGCCGGCCGGCTTCCCGGTCTGGGTGAGCTGGGCGACGAGGTCCGGGGAAACGGCGGGGAGGTCGGTCACCCCGAGCCGCTCGGCGGAGCGCCGGAGGGTGACCGCGAGATGACCCACGATCCAGGCGGCCGAGTTCGCCCCGCTGACCGGCTGGTGCCGGAACTCGGCCGGGGTGAGGTCGTCGACCATCCGGTGGAGGAGCAGCTTCGTCATCCGGTACCCGCCGGCGATCACATCGTTCGTGGTCATCCGATCTCTCTCCTCGTCATGGCATCAGCTCGTCGACCGAAATCATTCCCACGGTGACGCCGTCCAGTTCGACCGGCACGGCCGAGCCCGGGGCAAACACGCGCAGGGTGTGATACCGCGGGTCGTCGGCGGGGCCGGTCGGGTCGGTGTACACCTCGACGCGCCGGTCTACCAAATTGACGATCCAGTACTCCGGCACCCAATCGCGGGCGTAGATCCGGGTCTTGTCCTGAAGGTCACGGTCGAGCGACGAGTCGGATACTTCCGCGACCAGTCCCAGGTCGGTCGGTCCGGGCTGCCGAGCAACGTAATCGCGCTCGTCCCCACGGGCCACTGCGACATCCGGTTCGGGCTTGCTATCCGCAAGACTGACCCCCTGCTGACAGCGAGTAACCCAGCCAGGCGGAACGAGCCGGTCCAGCCGGCGGTAAAGGGCTGTCGTCGCGAACTCGTGGGGCGGGTCCCCGGGGATCTTCAGCACCACATAGCCTTCGAGCAGTTCGACGCGATCGTGCTTCGTCAAGAAACCGGTTTCGATCAGCCGGTCGTACTCGTCAACGGTGAACGTGCGAAACGAAGCCATCGCTTTGAAGGGGAGTAGGGTAACTGCGGGGATCATCGACGGTCCTCCGGAACCGGGGTTTGTTGTACCCGGGCGGTCGGCGGGTCGGAAGGCCAGTCGCAGCGGGTTCCCGGTCCGGGACCGGGTAGGTATAACCCCCCATGCGTGGTGCGCGGCCCGGCGCGGAGGGACCAAAGATGAGTGACAGGGACGTGACACCGATCCACGTCCTCCCCCGGTTCCCCCGGCGGGCCGCCGACGGGCACAAGGGGAGCTACGGAAAGGTTCTGGTCGTTGCCGGCAGCCGGGGGATGACCGGGGCGGCGATCCTGTGCGGCCGCGGGGCGCTGCGGGCCGGAGCCGGGCTCGTCCAGGTGGCATGCCCGGTCGGGGTGCAGCCGGTGGTCGCCGCCGGGTGCCCCTGCTACACCACGTTCGGCATCCGCCAGCACGTCGACGGGGCGTTCGGCGACGGGGCCGCGGCCGACGTGGCCGAGTGGGGCCGGGCGGCGGACGTGCTGGCGATCGGCCCCGGGCTTGGGCACGCCCCCGACGCGGTCGCGTTGGTGCAGGACGTGGTCTACGAGTTGCCGCGAACGCCGACCGTGATCGACGCCGACGGGCTGAACGCACTGGCCCCGTTCACCGGCGCATTCAAGGACCGCCCGGTGCCCCTGATCCTGACCCCGCACCCGGGCGAGTTCTCCCGGCTGTCCGGCGTCGCGGTCCACGAGATCCAGGCCCGCCGCGAGGCCGCGGCCGCCGACTTCGCCGCCCGGTTCGGGGTCGTGCTCCTGCTCAAAGGATCGGGTACGATCGTGACCGACGGCCGGCGGGTCTACCGGAACTCGACCGGGAACCCGGGGATGGCGACCGGCGGGACCGGGGACGTGTTGACGGGGGTGATCGCCGCCCTCCTCGGGCAACATCTATCCCCGTTCGACGCCGCCGTTCTCGGGGCGTGGGCCCACGGCAAGGCCGGGGATCTCGCCGCCGCCGACCTCGGCCGGACCGGGCTGACCGCGGCCGATCTGCCCGAATACCTGCCGTACGTGTTCCGCGAACTCGAAGCCGGCCCCTGACCACCCGAGAGGTCGCCCGTGATCAAGCTCCTGTGCCCGAACTGTATGAAGACGGTGTCCGTCCCGGACGACGCGGCCGGGAAAGAGACCTCGTGCCCGGAGTGCGGGAAGCCGTTCGCGGTTCCGGCCCGGTACAACCCGGTGGTCGCCGCCCCGTCTCCGCCGGCA
>JAQGHQ010000145.1 GCA_028288765.1 Gemmataceae bacterium
CTTCCGGGCTGCGATCGACGACTGTCTGGATCGCATCCCGACGGACCATCGTGCGGCACTGGCCTCGCTCATGACCCTGAACTTCCAGACGTTCGACAACACCTCATTCCTGGCCGCGTAGAGTATAACGCCGTGTGCAAGTTTCTCCTCGCCCTTGGAATCCAAGGTTCGCGGAGGGACGTCAATGCGGTTGGGGGCTGCTCAGCCTGCCGGGAACTATTGCTGCAACAGACTATCTTGACAGCGGTTAGGCGCAATCGGCGGTGGGTAGTAACAGAGTGAAACTTGCACACCGCGTTAAATACCTCCCGCCAAATGGAGAAGTGATAGCCGAACGACCCTGCTCGGCAGCCGGGGCGCCGACGGCGGCCTGACGTCGCGAAAAACCGTGGTGGCGGCCCGGTCTGCCGTAGCAGATTGTTCGGCCCGCATACGTCGAATGTCCTGTTTCCCCCGTTCCCGCCGCCCGACCGACGTCGCAATGTCAGAAGTGCTTGCCTTTCTCACGCCCGGCGCTCCGTTTCTTGCGGGCGATGTCAGCCGCATTCCTCTGGAGCGTGCCCAAGGACCTCTGAACCTCCGCAAGAATACCCCTACATTCTTGGGATACCGAGTTGCCCTGCGCGAATAATACCTGACGGTCTTTCCGCAAGTGTTCCAGCTGCTCCCGTACCTCATCCATCTGGGGAAGCGGGATCCGCGGCTCGATGTGGCTCCTGAAGAGTTCCTCGAGCCTCTTCCGCTCGGGTACGCCCGAGGCCCAGGTGGCGCGGTGGATGAACTCCCGCGCTTTCGGCAGGGCGAAATGAATGCGGCCCTTGGCCTTGTTCCACTGGGCCACGTCGGATTGCAGGGCGTGGACTTTTTCTTCTACCACCAACGACTTCTTGAACCCAGCTTCCATTTCGGCCCGTAGGCCGTCCATGCCGAGGCGTAACGCATCGATGCTCGCTTCCAGGCCCAGTATGGCCTTCCAGAGAGCTTCGAGGGCTTGCCACTTTTCCGGCGGCACTTCCTGTTCAGAGGAGTTCACTCCGCACCTCCCGGATCTGAGAACCAACCTCGGCGGGCCACTCCATCGCTGAAAAACCATTGCGGGGTCCGGCCCCACGCCGGTGCAGGTGGTGGCAAGCCCGTCCGTTCAGGAGAAGAGTTGCCGGAGGCGTCGCGATGCGGGCCATCGTACCGCTTCCACGCATCTCTCCCGCCGCCGAACGACCCCCGCTCAGCAGCCCGATTCGGGTGACTTTTGGTCACGACACCTCCTGGAAGACGCTCCTCTCGCGACAGCATTGCAGGATTACCAGCAGGCGTACTGCTGACGCCGAAAGAATCCATGCAAGCCGTGGGTGTTACCGTGGGGGTATCGCCGCAGCACGTCCACGACCATCATCGACTCGATTGTGGTCAGCAATTCCCCGGCCCGCTCCATCAGGTCGTCGTTCCCGGCGGGCTTCTCCTTTCCGACCCAGACCTCCTCGTCCTCGACGCCGGCTTCCTCCCGGATGCGGTCGATCTCGCGGTTCAGCCTCCCGAGTTCGCCCGACTCGGCGATCTGGACGGCGACCTGGGCGACCTCCCGGGCACCGATGGCGGCGAGGTGGATGGAGATGATGTCGGGGAACTGCGGGTACGCCCGTGCCGAGCAGGCGTGGATCATCTGGGTGTGGAGGTGTCGGGCGTGGACCTCCGGCGTCCGCTCCTCGTCCGGCAGCCGGTAGTACGCCTGGATGTGCGGCCAAATCGAATCAAAGTTGTCGGGAGTCTCCGCGATGTCCCGGTCGATCTCCGCCTTCGCGATCGCGAGGAACAGCCTGAGCACTTCGGACGAATCGGCGATGGGGACCACGGGCACCTCCGCTCAGGATGGCCGGCATAGGTCCGAGACCTTGGCGGCCGACAGCTCGCACCGGTCCAGGAGTGCGAGGGCGATTCGGTTGGCCGCGGGCGCGAAACACAGCCTTCCGGGTTGTTTCGACCAGCCAAACCGTAATTCACCGGGGACGAGGGCTGTCCGACCGCGTGACATTTTCGTGGCCCCGTTCAGCCTCACCGGGTATGCCAATCGAGCAAGGTCAGTTTGCACGACCGGCATAGTGGAGTGAACCGTGGAGCACGACAGTCCGCCGGACGGCGGTGAGACGCAGGGGTTACTCGACCGGCTGGCGACCGGGGACGAGCGGCGGCCGACGATCTGATCGCGTACGCGATGGAGCGGGTCCGGTTGCTGGCCCGTCGGCTCCTCCGCGACGACCCGGCGGTGCGCCGCTGGGAGCAGACGGACGACGTCCTCCAGAACGCACTGCTCCGGCTCCACCGGGCGGTCAAGGCGACGAAGCCCGCGACCACCCGGGACTTCATCAACCTGGCCGCGACCCGGATCCGGCGGGAGCTGAAGGACAAGTTCCGGCATCATTACGGACCGGAAGGCCACGCCGCTCACCACAAGTCCGACCCGGGGGGCAACGACAGCGCGCGGCCGCCGTTGCACGAGGCCCAGGCCGACTCCACCGCCGGCCCCCAGACGTCGGCGCGGATGAAGGAGATCCACGAGCAAGTCGAGCAGCTCCCGGTCGAGGTTCGGGAGGTCTTCGACCTGATCTTCTACCTGGGGCTGGAGCAGGCCGAGGTCGCCCGGCGGCTCGGGGTATCCGTCCCGACGGTGAAGCGACGGTATCGGGAGGCCCGGCTCCTCCTGTACGACGCGCTGGGTGGAGACGGCGGTCTCATCTGAGCCGGGTGACGTCCCACCGCCTCGGCTTCAGGTCGAGCAATTCGCCCGTTTCCAGCCCGACCACCGCCCCTCCGGTGTCCAGGACCAGTAGGCCGACCCAGTCGCCCCTCGCCGCCCCGGGGAAGTGGCGCCGCGGGCAATTCGCGGCCTTCGGGTCTACGAGAATCGGTCGCACCGGGGCTCTTGGCAGATCGCCCATGGTGGCGGGGTTTGCTCGACCGGGAGAGTCCAAAAGTGCTTATTGAATCTCCGTCATCCCGACCCCGGTTCGGGCGCTGCCGGCCCCCTGGGGCAGTAGCCCGCCACAGACACGAGCAGCCTCAGCCTCTCGTTCCCACCCCCAGGGTTCGGAGCCGAGGTACGCAGCTGGGTCGGTAACGGCGTCCAGCAACCTGTCGTACTCGCCACCCCGTCGACCTGACACCTGGAAGCACTTGCCCGCGGTAGAGCGGAGGGGCCGGCTGAGCCCGCCTCCGGAATGAGGTCAGTTCAGGTCGAACCGCTCCTCCAGCGCGCCGCGGAGGCGGGCCGCCCCCAGGGGGTCGCCGGGGAGCACGGTCGGCCGGAGCCCCTTCAGGACGGCGACGGCCTCTTTCGCCAGCTCGCGGTCGGCCGGTCCCAGACGGTCCAGGTGACCGAACAGGGTGGTCGCCAGGCGGCCGAGGGACGATTTCAGAGCGGCCTCCTGGTCCGCCTCGCAGCGCGAGTAATACCGGAGCACCGCCAGGCCGAGCCGGGTGGCCCGCCACGACCGGCCGTATTCGGGATGGGTGAGGTAAGGCGAGAGGGCCTCGTGAGCAAACTCCGGGGTCGGCGGGTCGCCCCCGTCTACCTCACGGTAGCCCGCCCGCCGGGTGAGGTCGAACGGCCACAGGGCGGAGCACTCCGGCCATCGGAGCGTGCCCCGGAGGTTTGGTCTCAGGTAGTGGACGGCCGGTTCACCCCGCGTCGGGAGCGGTTCGTCGGAGCCGGTGTCCACCTGGGCACGGAAGTACCGCCCTTCGGGGGCCAGAATCGGGCGGACACCGCCCCACACTTGCGAGGCGTCGTCGGGCGGGACGCGGTCGGCGAACTCCTGCCAGAATAGGGTCAGAATGTCCTGCTCGGCGTCCCGCTGGCCGAGGAGGCCGGCGTGGGCGGCGACGATTAGGTAGGCCGCCAGGTAGGTCGGCCGCTCGGCCCCCTTCAGCAAGACCGACCGGAACCGGTTGTGGTGCTCCTCCAGTGCCCGGCCGGGCTGGCCAAGGGCCGCCCGCCACTCGGCCTCCCCGGTCGGCCAGTGGTGCTTGCCCCAGGCGTCGAACCCGGCAAGCATCCCCCGGGCTAGGCCGAAGCCGGGGTCGCGGGCGCGGGCAAAGGTGAGATCCTCGCGGACGTCATTGTACCGCCGTTCGGCCAGGGCCTCGCAGGCCCGCCCGTACTGGGCGAGTGCGTCGAACGCGGTTACCGCCGGGCGGGTGGCGTCGGGCGGGGTGCCTCCTCCGACGGGGGCCTCAAGGATTCCGGCCAGTTCCGTCAGCAAACGGGTTTGTAGCGGCCCGATGTTCTCGGGCTTGTCAGAGATCCGGATCGACCTCCGGGCGGCGGGCTATCCGTCCGGGGTGACTTCGATGGTGAGGTCGAGCGACTGCCAGTCGGCCGCGTAGCTGCCGGTCAGTCCGAAGGCTCGACCGGGGGAGGCCGGCGGGGGACCGTCAGGAACGGATCGCGCCGCCGGCCGCTCGTTAACGACCCTCACACCCGGCCACCGGGCCAGGCGGTCGGCGAGGAGGTCTGGTAGGGCTGTCGCGAGGGCGGGTTCGCCGCGGCCGGTCGTGAACGGCCCGATCCGGACGGTCAGGGTTGGCCCGGTCGGAGGCACCGGCTGCTTCGGTCCGGCAGGAGATGAAATCGCGGTGTCGGCACCGGCCGGGCCGTTCACGACCGGCCCAGCCTCCCGATCGGGGTCGTCCCCCGCGGGCGGGCGAGGATCACGACCCCAACCCCCAGGCCGAGCGCCAACCCGGTCCAGACCGCCACCCTCCAGCCTCGGGAGCGGGGCGGGGGTACTTCGGCGGGGCGTTCCAGGCGCACACGGTGCCGCACCGACGCGGCATGGCCATCCGCCAGAGCGGTCACGAACACCCCGCAGGACGGCCAGCGGTCGCCCGGCGATTTGGCGAGGGCGCGGGCCACCGCCGGCTGTTCCTCGGCAGGGAGCATCGACAGGTCGGGGGTCTTGTTCAGGTGACCGAATATGACCTCGGACGGGGTCCCGGTGAACGGCAGCCGCCCGCCGCGGAGGTGGCAGTAGGTGACGGCCAGCGAATACTGATCGGACTGGGCCGACATCGTCCCGTTGAAGCACTCCGGGGCGGCATAGGATTGTGTCATGCTCCCGGTGTGGGCGGCGACCGTCCGGTCGAGCACCCGGGCCAGCCCGTAGTCCCCGACCTTGAGCCGGCCGCCGACCATGAGCAGGTTGTGCGGCTTGACGTCCCGGTGTTGGATGCCCCGGGGGGCGCCGTCTGGGGACGGGTGGCGGGGCTCGTTCAGATGGTCGAGCCCCTCAGCCGCGTCCGTCATGTACCCGAGCAGATCGTCCCGCGGGATACCCGGCTGTCCCTGGCCGGTGGCCTCCCGGAGCCGGTCTGCCAGGGTGCGGTCGGCGAGTTGCATCGCGATGACCAGCCACCCGCCGGCCTGCCAGGCACCGGACACGCCCAGCAGGTGCGGGTGGCGGACGTGCTTGATGACATCCAGCGCTCTCTGCTCGGTCGCCCCGACCCGGTGGCCGAGGTGGACGAACTTGAGGGCGACCGGGACGGCTCCCGGGGCGGTTGCCCGCCAGACCTCACCGAACCCGCCCTTCCCGAGCCTGACCTCCAGGCGATAACCGGCGACCGGTTCGGCCCCCGGGGCCAGTCCCACCTGGGCTGCTTCGGCCGGGGAGACGTCCGGCCCGGCTTCTGCGGCGGCACCGAGTTCCCGGTCGACCAGCGCCAGCTTTTGGGCCTTTTGCCGGAACGCCAGGACGAGGCTGTCGGGTCGGCCGACAGGTGCAGGTCGACGAACTCGTCGAGCGTGCCGGTCGGCCGGTGACCCCGCCAATCCTCCCACCGGTCCAACCAGTCATCGACCGATGAGTCCGTCATCTGAGATGCGCCAGAGAGTGCAGAGATCACCTCACCACAGAGTTTATGAAGATTACCCCGCCGGCTACGGAGACGCCAGTGGCCGGCCAGATGATCTGGCCCGGGGCGCGCGGAGTGAATCCGCGCCCGCTCACTCTGCAACTTTCGCTGCTTCGGGCCGGCCCCGGTACGTATCAAGTTTGCCAACCTGAACTCGTTCGTCGGCGCCATCGGGGCTGGGAAAACGGCGATCCTGCAGGCCCTGACGCGGGAGTTCGGCACGAGCCAGCAAGACCGGGCACTTCAATGGGCGGACTTTCACACCCTCGGCTGGGGAGCAGCCGGACGCGGCGGATGACCCCGCCCTCTGGATCAAGGCCGAGTTCGAGTTCCCCGAACTCTCCAGCGGCGGGGCCGATGCCGGCCCGGTGCCGGAGTTCTTCCGGCAGATGGTGGTCGGGGGGCCGGGCGGGTCGCCCTACTGCCGGCCCCGGCTGGACGGCAGGTGGATGTAGAGAAACCTACCGGAGGGGAACGTCGAGGAGGAGATGAACTGGCTGTGCTCCCTGGAGGCCGAGACCCCGCCAGACTGGCGGCACCAGATCGCGGCGGGGAGCGGTCACAGATCCACGTCCTGTACGTACCCGCAGCCCGCGACTCCTCCCGCCAACTCCGCCACGCCTGCGGCACGCTGCCCTCCCGCCTGCTGCGAGCGGTCGAGTGGTCGGAGGAACGGCGGTGGTGTCGGCCACGGCCCGATGGGCGGCGGCGGTCAGCCCGGCCGGGCCGTCCGTCGTGCTCACCGGCCAGACCGGCGGTTATCGGACGTAATATGTGAATTTATGAACGATTATTGTCTTTAATTAGTTGCCAAATGTTAGGCGATTCGGGAGAGTCTTCTTCAGCAACTCAACCCCTTTTGCGGACACCGTGGGCTCGCCGACGTCGAGGGAGTTCAGTTTCGTAAGTTGAGCGGGACTCGCGAGTCCCGCCTCCGTCAACCACCAGAGTGTACCCGCCGCCACCCGCGAGCTGACCGCCTCCACCGACCGCGCCCTCGACTGGCTCAAGGCCCCGCCTTCAGTCCCTGATGGCCCTGGGCACTCTCCTTTTCTGACTGGGAATTACCCTCTCCGGGCGATCGCCCTGGCGGCATCGACCGTGAGAGCCGCGTCCGGCATCCCGCCCGCGAGTTCCCGGAGGAGAGCGACGGCCGCGGGGTCGGCGATCCGTTCCAACACCTCGACCGCCCGCTCCGCCCGGACCCGGTCGACCGACTCGATGCGGTTCAGGGCGGTCGTCGCCCGCCGGGCGATCTCCGGGTCGGTCGACCGTGCCGCCTCCCGCAACCGGGGGCCGGCGGCATCCCCCAGGTCGACCAGCTCCCGGGTCGCGGCCTCCCGGTCGTCGAACTCCGGCCCCTTCAGCCGGGCCATCAGCCCGTCGAGCCGGGCTGCCTCGACCGGCTTCACCGGCTTCACCCGGTCCCGGAGCAGGGTCACCGCGGCGGCCGGGTGGGCGACCATTTCCCGCATCGCCGCGTCCGCCTTCTCGGCCTGGGATCCGCCGATCGCTCCCCACCACCCCGCTACCCGGGCCGGGTCCGGTGGACCCGCTGGTTTCCGGGCCGCCCGGCCGGCGACGTCCCAGATGAGGGCCGATCCGTCCGAACCGGCGGATACCAAAGCGGTTCCGTCCGGGGAGAAGGCGAGCCGTTGGACCGGGTAGCTGTCGCCCGGCAGCTTCCGCCGGATCAGCCCGGACCGGACCTCGATCACGTACACGTCGGCGGTACTCTCCACCCCGGACCAGACGACCGTCTTCCCGTCCGGGGCGAACGCCAGCACGTCGCGGAGTTCGTACCGGGCGGCCCCGTCCTGGTAATACACCTCCGTCAACTTGACCCGCTTCACCTCTCGCCCGGTGCGGGCGTCCAGGATGACGACCCCTTCTTCCTGGTCCGAATACGCGAACCACCGGCCGTCCGGCGACGCGGCGACCGAACCGATCTCGTAGGGGGTGCTCCCCTGAACCCACGCCGATTTCCGCTTGCCCCGCCCCCGGTGTTCGGCGACCCGCTTGCCGTCCTCAGCCCAAACGACCACCTCCCGGCCCAGGTAGCTGGCGATCACCGCCCCGCCGTCCGGGCGCACCGCCAGCTGCTCCAGTCTCCCCGAGGTGGTGGCGAACTCTCGCACCGTTTTCCCGGTCGTGGGGTCGATCACCCGGATCGCGCTGCCGGCCGGCCCGTCCCGGCCTCCCGCCACCAGCTGATTCCCGTCGGCGGTCGCGGCCAGCCCGACCAGGGCTTTGGTGAAGGCCGGGAACCGCCGGAGCGTCTTCCCCGTCCGGGCGTCGAGTACCCGCACCGCCCCGTCCGGGTCGGCGGCGAACAGGTTCGTCCCGTCGGCCGGGGCGATGAGCTGTTCGGCCGGATCGGCCGCGAATCGGGCCAGTTCTCGACCGACGGCCGGGTCCCAGGTCCGCAGGGTGTTGTCCCGACCGATCGTGTAAGCAGTTTTTCCGCCCGGGGCGAACGTTGCGACCGTGATCGCCGACGGGTGCCCAGGCAACTCGGACAGGAGCTTGCCGGTCCCGGCGTCCCAGAACGCGACCGTCGTCGATTTGACCCCGCCGCCCGATTCGGTGGCGATCGTCCTGCCGTCCGGGGAGACGTGGGCAGCGGAGCTGTGGCCGATGCCCCCGACGGCGAACGCCCGCCGCTTCTTCCCGGAGGCCGCGTCCCAGACCGTGACGGTCCCGGCGATCTCGTCGCCGGTGACCAGTGTAGACCCGTCTGCGGACAGGCGCGTGTAGCCCACCGGCTCTGGTAGGTCGGCCCGCCAGAGTTCCATGCCGGTATTCAGGTCCCGGCACCAGACCCGGGCCAGTTTCGGGTCCGCCAGGATCAGTTCCCGCCGGCCGGGGGCATGGAGGATGAAGACCCACGGATCGCCGTTGCCCCTCGGCTCGGCGAGCGCGTAACGCACCGTCCCGGAAACGACGTCCCACACCCGGACCTGTCGGTCCGCCCCCGGCCGTGGCGCCGTGACCTCGAAGAACCAGCGGCCGTCCGACGGCTCGGTCAGCGGGCCGAAATCACCAGGCTTGTCCCCGTAGGTGAATTCGGTCAGCACCCGCCCCTCCGGGACGGACAGCCGCCGTGCCGTGTTGCGATCCGACCCGTACCCGTTCCAGGCGACCAGCGACTTCCCGTCGGTGGCGAACGCGCCGTTCGACCCGGGGGTCGTGAAGAGCCGCCGGCCGGACCCGACCTCGTACACCCCGAGGGCGGTCTCGCCGACGCCCCGGTTGTCCAACCCGTCCCCGACGGCGAGCAGGGTGCCGTCCGGGGAAAAGATGCACTTCAGGAGCGAGTAGAACTTGCCGCTCTCCAGCCACCGGACCGGTTTCCCGGTCGCGGTCTCCCAGATCCCGCACCGGCCCTCCCAGAGAGCCGCCAGCAGTTTCCCGTCCGGGCTGAACCCGATGGTCGAGCCGATAATCTCCTTGCCTTCGGGGACATCGGTGCCGCGGATGCGCGCGAGCGGCCGGCCGGTCGGAACCTCGAACAGTTGCAGTCCGCCGTCGGCCCGCTCGCGGACCACGACCTTGCCGTTCGGGGAGAACCGGCACCGATACCCGCGCAGCCACCCGGTCCCGAGCCGGGCCGTTGCGCCGTCCGGCAGCGGGTCGCCGGCCCGATCCCCGATGCCGGGGGCGGGCTGATCGGACGACGCGCCGGACCCGGACGCCGTCTTCGGCGCCTCCGGGTGGGAAGGCCCTCCGGCCGTGGTCAGCAACACCGCGCCGATCGCCACGCCGATGCTCGTCGCAAGCGCGGTCGAGCGCCGGGATAGCAATGGCAGGAGTGAGCCGGTTGCGGCCGTCGGAGCCCCCGGGCCGGCGGAAGCGGCGGCCGTCACCACCGCCCGGACGAGCCGGCCGGGTGCGGCGGCGATCAGCCCCTCACCTCCGAGCACGGCCACAGTCAACCCCGCGGCCCCGACGCCCCGTCGGATCATCCTGGCCCGCAGGAGTTCCCGCCCCCGGTCGAGCCGCCGCTTCAGGGTACTGACCGAAACCCCCAGAGCCGAGGCCGCCTCCTCGTGCGTCCGCGCCTCCAGGTAGCACAGGATCAACGGGCCGCGGAAAATCGCCGACAGGGCGTTCAACTCTTCGTCCAGGAGTATCCGCACTTCCCGCCAGCTCGCTTCGGCCAGTGGGTCGTCGCCGGCCACCGGTTCCGGACCACGGTCCGGGATCGGACGGTCGGTCGTCCGGGTCTTGCGGGCGGCGTTTAGGGCGGTGCGGTGCAGCCACCCGGGTAGGGCATCGGGGTCGCGGATGGACCGAGCGTGGCCGGCCAGGGCCAGGAAGGTGGTCTGGAACGCGTCGTCGGCGTCCGGGCTCGGCCCGAGGACCCGGCGGCAGACCCCATAGACCATGGGTCCGTATCGCTCGATCAGTTCGGCGAACGAGTCCGGATCGCCGGCGACGAACCGTCGCAGGGCGGCGGCCGGATCCGCGGCCGACATCCGGCCGGCGCGGAGGATGGTTTGAAAAATGGTCCGCGGCATGTGATTCCTCGGGCGGCCTCGGCGAGCAGTCCTCGTATTCTGATCCCGATGACCGGCCCGGTAGCTCATCTTTTTTCAACGGCCCGCCGGAAAGCTAACCTGAGTTTAAGGTACAGCTCTTCGAGCTGTTTCAGGAGGAGTGGGCGTTTCTTCTTGGACCGTGCCACTCGCATCACTTTGCGGCGGTGAACCGCGTCGTGTTCGTCGGGGGGTCGCTGGGCG
This sequence comes from Gemmataceae bacterium, assembly GCA_028288765.1. Classification (GTDB taxonomy): domain Bacteria; phylum Planctomycetota; class Planctomycetia; order Gemmatales; family Gemmataceae; genus Urbifossiella. Next base: position 10,650 of record JAQGHQ010000145.1, read on the forward strand.
TGGCGGTATGGGGCCAACCCCGCGGCGGTGAACCGCTGCCCGTCCCGGTGGGCATCCAAGACCGGGAGCAAGGTCGCCCCTTCGTGGACCAACCGCACACCCGCGTGCGGACGACCGCGAATCCGCCGTTGGCGGCTCTTGGGTAACCGGAACCACCGCTCCAAGTCCAAGTTGTCCCACGGCAACTCCGGGAGTCGACCACCCGCGAACAGACCACCCACGAATGCGGCCATGACCACCGCCATCTGCATCCGCACGGGGTCCCCGCCCCGGGCCAACCGCCGACGCAACCGACCGAACCGCTCCCGCCGTTTGGTGCTCGGGCCCCGTTCCGGGTCCAGCGCCCGGGCGATCTTCTGAACCTCGCGGGCGTGCTCTCGGATCGTCTGTTGCTCGCTGGCCACGATTTCCAGCCCGCGGTCAAGACCACCCGCCAACCGCCTCACGTGGTCGTCTCCGGCCCCCCTTTTTTTGCTCCCAGCACACGCCCCAGGGCGTCCCGAACCTCGTGGAGGTGTTCGGCCATCCGCAACCCGGGCGGGTGCAACGGACCCCCTTGGTTGTCGTTCAAGATCCCCCGAACCGCCGCACAACAGTCCAGGACCACGCCGGCCGGAACCGCGCCGACCGACGATACCGTTCGGACCGCGACCGCGTCGACCGGTGGAATCGGCGACCCCACGGCCGTGGGCCTGTCGGTTGTGGTCTGCGGCTCGGTCGCGGTCCGTGGTTCGGCGAGCACCGCCCGCTCGATGGCCCGGAGCCCGCGGACGGTTTTCCGCATGGTCACCTCGGCGTGACGATCTTCCTCCAGGACCGGCCTGGCCACATCACGCGGGAAATGATTCGGGCAATACCGATGGGGGACGTTCGGGAATTCGGCCCGGATCGCCGGGACGCACGCGTCTTGCTTGTCCGAGGCCCAGAGGGCCGCGGGTTTGTCCACCTGGTCGGCCCATTCCTTGGCCTTGTGGACCAACGGGCGAATCTCGTCGGCGCTGCCGGACAAGAGTGCTTGAGCGAACCAGAGCCGTTTGGCCGTGCACTCGCGGACCACAGACCGGGTCTCGTGTCCCTTCTCGGGTTGGAGCCCATCGATGCGCAAAACCAGGGACGGTTGGTCGCGGTACGCGGCGGCCGCGGGGCCGCATCTTGGTGCCGTGCGGCGACCAAGGTCTGGTATCGCCGGAGCGCTTTGCCGATGGCATCGTCGGACAGGCGGAGGTGATGGGGATCGCGCAACTCGGCCCGGAGTTGGGGAATGGACCAATGGCGGGCAAACCGCCGGTGCCCGAGCCAACAGAAGAGATCCCAGGGGAGGTACGACCACGGGAGTGCGACCGGGAGTTCGGCCAGGGGGCTGAGGGTGTGGGAGTGGGCAGCACACGCCGGGTCCGGGCAGTGGACGAGCGTGCCGACCAGTTCGAGGGGGCCGCCGACCGTCAGGACCCGGTGAAAGCGGTGATCGCAAATGGTCAGTGCCCGCCCACAGACCGCACAGTCGGGTCGCTCGACGGTCAGGACTTGGCGGGTAAAAACCGTCCCGGGGGCCAGCGAGAACGCATGGGCTTCTCCTCACACCAAGTGGGCGAAGGAGACACTCATATTTTACCCGAAAGAACTTGCGGCGGTTAGCTTCCCGGCGGCTCGTTGCTTTTTTAGGAGGTCCGGCTCGGCCTTGAGGCGGGCGACCTCGGCCCGGAGGCGGCGGAGTTCGTCGCCCGCCGGGGTCGGGTTCCGGTGCCCGGGGGAGGCCGCGGCGCCCCGCTCCTCGAACGCCTTCTTCCAGGTCCGGAGGAGGTTCTCGCCGACGTCGAGGCGGCGGGCGACCTCGGGGACGGAGAGCTTCTGGTCGGTGATCATCTTGACGGCCGGGAGCTTGAACGCGGCCGTGTACGTCGAACGCGGACGGGGCATCGGTGGA
>JAQGHQ010000151.1 GCA_028288765.1 Gemmataceae bacterium
GTGGGACCAACTGATTCATCGGATCATCCAGTGTTAAGCCTGGACGAAGTAGTCTTGTTAGTCTCGACTAATTTTAGGAAATAGTCAAGGCTATTCACAGAGGAACCCGGGGCGCCAGAGATCCCAAGGTGCCAGAGATCCCAAGAGACCCCAGGGCGTTGCCCCGGGCTAAGCGCTGTCAGCCCATTGGGCTGAAGAGGAACACAGGTGGTCGCAGTCCGAAGGACTGACAGCGCTTAGCCCGGGGCAACGCCCTGGGCGGGGGCGGGGCAACGCCTTGGGCGGGGACACAGGCGGGGCGGACGGCCCGATGGCATTCGAGCGTGGATAGTTACTTGGCTTCGCGTTTGAATCGAGTTAGGATGGCAGGCGTTCCGAATTCTCTGCCTTCGGGCTCGACCGGGAGAACGCCATGCCGGACGTGTGGACGGCCGTGACCATCTCGACGGCCGCGGCCGTCGGTTGCGGGCTCTACCTGCTGGCGCGGCGGAAGCCGGTACCCGTCGCGTTCGCGAATCCGCGGGAAGAACGGCTGACCCATCGGTTGTCCCGGGTGGTCCATTGCGCGCTCGCGGAGGCGCTCCCGGCGGTCCGGCGGGAATTGCAAATCGCGCCGGGGCAGTCGGACGAGACGCTCCTCAAACGGGCGGCGTACCACTACCGCCAGGATCTCCCGGAGTCGTCGTGCTCGGTCTACCGCGACCGGGCCCCGGGGTGAGGGAACTGATCCCGTGCCCCGGTCGGGGCGATCCCACTCGAACGCAGACTCACACCTTCAGCCCGACCGCCCGCATCAGGGCGAGGCCGTTCCCGTGCGGGACGACCCCGGGCCTCATCGTGTAGTCGAAGCACAATTCCCCCCCGGCCAGCCCGTCCGAGAAGTGGACGTTCACCACCCGCCCGCCGAGCTGGTCCGTGACCGCCGTCAGGGCGAGGTCGTGCGTCGTCACCAGCCCGATCGCCCCGGCGTCGAGCAGCGCCCGGATCACGCCCACGGCCCCCGCCACCCGGTCGGCCGAGTTCGTCCCGGAAAACACCTCGTCGAGCAGGAACAGGAGCGGCGGGTTGTTCGCGGCCGCGATGTCGAGCAGCTGGCGGATCTTGGTGACCTCGGCGAAGAACCGCGACCGCCCGGCCTGGAGCGAGTCCTGCACCCGCATCGTCGCCCCGAGGGCGACCGGGGTGAGGGTCAGGCCCGTCGCCCGGACCACCCCGCCGGCCAGGGCCAGGACGGCGTTCACGCCGACCGCCCGGAGCAAGGTGCTCTTGCCGGACATGTTCGACCCGCTCACCAGCAGTGCCCGCGGCCCGTCTTCGCCGCCGAGACGGAGGTCGTTCCACACACACCCGACGGTCGGCAGGAGCGGGTGACCCAGTCCGACCGCCTCGAACCGGACCGGGCCGCCGCGGACGTCCGGGAAGACGTCGGCCGGGTTCTCGTAGGCGTACCCGGCGAGCGACGACAGGGCTTCCGCCTCGCCCACCGCCCGGAGCCACTGGCGGATCAGCGGGCCCGACCGTGCCCGCCACGCTTCCAGCTTGAACGCATACCGGATGCCCCACAGCCGAAGGATCGCGATCGGGATGAACGCCCCGTTCCGCCGGGCGTTCAGCCACTCGACCAGCTTGCGCAGCTCCCGGATCTGGGCCGACGCCGTGAGCCCGGCGGCCCGCATCGCGGCCTGGAGCTCCCGCAGCCGCGGGGCGGTGACCTGCTCCCGCTCGAACCGCTCGAGCACCGTTTCGAGCAGCGACAGGTTCTGCTCGGCCTTCTCGACCGGGGCCAACACCCGGCGGGACCACTCGCCAAGAACGGCCGCCAGGATCAGGGACGGCGCCCCGAAGACGAGCACCGGCAGCGCGGTGGTCCCGACCGCGAGCCACCCGACCCACGCGAGCACGTTCCCCCACCCGAGGATTTCCACCGCCCACCACTGCCACGAAGGCGGCTGATCCGGTGGGGCGGCACCCCATTCCGCGAGCGCGGCGTAATCCGCTCCGCCCGGGACGGCGCCCCCGGCGACGGCGAGCGATTCCCGCAGGTCGAGCCGGGGCGTCAGGTCGCGGACGGCGGCCTGCCGGGCGGCGACTTCCGGCGGGTCGACGGGCGCTTTCAGCCACGCGGCGAGGGTGTCTTCCCCGGTCCGGGTGCGGCACGCGCTGAGCCGTTCGAACACCGACCCGGGGCCGAACAGGTCGAGGTCGGCGGCGTAAGGATGGGTGTCGTCCGCGAATCGGGCCCCGTCGCTCCCGCCGCCGGGTTTTCCGCTTAGCCGGTCGAGCCCGGCGGTGTAGAACCGGATCGCCCGCGTGGCCCAGGCGAGCCGGCCGCGGGTCATCTCGTACCGGGCGACCAGCCAGAAGAACACGACGACCGGGACGGCCGTGAAGTACGGCGAGATGAGCTGGGCGGCGAACCCGAGCGCGGCGACGACGAGCCCGGCGAGGAAGGTGACAAGCCTGGCGAGGCTGAGCTGATCGAGCCGGGCCCGGAGGGCGGCTTCGGTCGCCTTCCGGGCGGCGAGGCGGGCGGCATAGACCGCGGCGGGGGACTGGGAATCGGACACGACGGCTCCTGCCGGGACACGAGCGAGATGGGGAGATCTGCCCCTCTTCGGTATGCTAACCGGCGGCCGATTCTTGTTTCGGGTTTCGGGTTTCGGGTTTCGGATTTTGCGACAGGTACCACTCGATCGCCTTCTTCATACCGTCGTCGAACGAGACCCGGGGCGAGTACCCGAGTTTGGTGCGGGCCTTGGCGATCGAGAAATCGAGGTTCAGCCCGGCGAACTTGAGCTGGGCCTGGGTGGCCCGCGGGGGGTACGGCTTGTTCTTCCGCCGGAACACCCGCTCCCGCCAGTTCGCAATGAACCGGGCGAGCCAGACCGGCACCGTCCCCCGCGGCCGGGGCACCCCGACCCCGTCGGCCACCGCCTCGAAGAACCGCCGCTTGCTCACGAACTGGCCGTCGGTGATGTTGAACACCTCGCCGACCGCCGCCGGGTTGTCGACCGCGAGCAGGATGGCGTCGACGAGGTTAGTGACGTAGGTGGTGTTCAGGGCGTACCGGCCGCGGGCGATGTAGATCACGCTCCGCTCGCGCAGGCGGCCGGCGAGCCTGGGGAGGACCGACCGGTCCCGCGGGCCGTAGATGAATCCCGGCCGCAGGACCGCGACCGGCACCGCCTGCTTGCGGTGGTACTCCAGGGCGAGCCGTTCGGCCTCGACCTTCGACTGCGTGTACCCGTCGATGTGGCTTTCGGGCAGGGGCTCGGTTTCGTCGGTCCCGTAGTGGTGGCGGGCGGCATACACCCCGAGCGTGCTGACGAGGACGAACCGGCCGAGCGGCCGGCCGGCGGCCGCGTCGAGCAGGTGCCGGAGCCCCTCGACGTTCACCTTCCGGTAGTCGTCCACCGGCCCCCAGTCGCCGACCTTCGCTCCGCAGTGGATCACCGCGTCGGCCCCGTCCGCGGCCTGCCGGACGGCGACGGGGTCGGTCAGGTCGCCGCGGACGATCGTGGCCCCGAGCTTCTCCAGCAGGGCGGTGTCACTCCCGGGCCGGGCGATCGTGCGGACCACATCCCCTCGCCCGACCAGAGCTTCGGCGACGTGCGACCCGACGAACCCGGTGGCGCCGGTGACGAGGAAGGTACGAGGCATCAGGAGCGAGTCCGGAAAGCGAGGACGGACGACGAACAGCGGATGTTGTGCGGGAATGGCGTGGGGAAGGCAAGAGCTGGGGCCGGGGGGTAACCGGATAGGGCCTGCCGGCGGGGGGAGCGCTCAGCCAAGGGCAACACCTGGGCGGGCTCCGTGGGAAGGGACAGAAGTGAACGGTGTTACGGGGTGGCGAGCAGATCGTCCCAGCTGGCGGCATCGAGAGTCCGCTCGGCGATGCGGCCCAGCCGCTCCCGGTCGGTGACGGTGCGGAGAGCGTTCTCGACCCCAGGCGGCGGAGGGGTACCGAACCGCTTGGACCCGAGACGCAGAATCAGCTCATGGGCCTCCTGGGTCATCCCTTTGGCAATCCCCTTGGCCTCGCCTTGTTCCAGAATCCACTGGTACGTGGTCGAATCTTCCAGGATCACGCTGAACCTCCGATACAGGTCCGCCACCCGGTCCCGGTCGTACCGCAGCCCGGACAGCACGAACGTCGAACCGAGTACCACTTCCGCCACAGTAGCCGGGACGTCCGGTTCCCGCAACCGGCTTCGGAGTCGGTCGAACGCCGCGTCCAGATCGGCCGCTGCTTCGTTCGTCAGGAGCGCCAGCGGGGCGAGGCCCGGGCCGGCCGACAGCAGCCCGGCCACCGTCTCCTGCCAGATGCGGACGACCGTGTACCGGAACGTCAGGTATGGCTCGTCGTCGACCCCGAAGACCTGGTAAAGCCCGGTCTGGTCGGTCGCGTTCGCCTTCGGACGGAGCAGCACCAGAACGGAATGCACTGGGAACCCGGTGGCCCCGCGGGCGGCCACATTGTACCGCAATAGTTCATCGGGAATGCCCAGCCGGCCAGTCGATTCGAGTTCCAGGTGCAGGGCGAAAGGCTTCGGGCCGCTCACCCGGAAGAGACGGTCGGCCTGGAGGGTCGAGGAGAGGTCTGTGTCGAGCACCGCCGCGGGGCCGTCCGGCACCCCGGCACGGGCGGTCAGGAACGTCGCCCAGTCCGCGACGTGGGCGTCGATCAGCGAATTCAGTGTCGCGTCGAACGGCTTCGGCACGGGGCCCTCTTCGTCGTTCCCACCTCGTAGAAACGGGGGAACCGTCCGTTCGGCGTCCGTCAGGGTGCTCCGGCGACACGCGCCCCGACGAACCCGGAAGGCAGGGGCGGACGACGAACAGCGGATGTTGTGCGGGAACGCCGTGAGGAAGGCAAGCGCCGGGGCCGGGACGGCCCTTGCGGAACTGTGGCGGGAGTTCTTGCTGTCCCGGTGAACGAAGTTCGGAGCGACCGCGAAGGGTGTCGAGAAGCTAACCGCGGGCGAGCTGAAGGAAGGCGACCGGGTCACTCTCGTGACCGTCGGCCCGGTCAACTTCATCGACTGGTTCGGAGTGGCCCTGGGCTAGGATGTCACGCGCCGTCACAGACCTCTGATCGGAGCGCAGCATGGGTTCCAGAGAATTCGTTGGCACATTGCTTCAGTGCGAGAGTAAATTCCGAAAGTGCATCTCCGGCATAGTAGTAGCCATGTGCCACTTCGCCCTCTTGGTTCTCCATTAGGAGAATGAACTGCTTCGGTCCATTCTCACTGGCATACAGCCGGCGCATAATATCCTCTGGAGTCTCCTGGATCATGACAGACTTCGGTACATCCTTAGAGGCGTCGCTTGGTTCAGGATAGCGGGAGAAGGTACTGCGAGGGTCGTGAATCTCAATATCCTCGATCCAGCGCTCCACATCAGCGGAGAACGTCCAATCGACTGTTCGCACAGAGTCAAAGAAAGCCTTGTGGTCACGAAATAGAGACGAGAGGTAGATCCAAAGACATTTGACGCTATGGAGACGATGGAAAGGCTTCCACTTGCCCTGAATATAGGCGTGTGGTTCTCCGGAAGGTGGCTCCGATCCGTATGGCAACTTGAGGCGACGGTGGATAATGACTATCCCCGACTTCAGGTAGAGCTCGATAGCGTGGCGCCGGAGATAATTGATGGGAAGCTGCTCGTTGAATACAGGGCCGCGCTCTAGCACATTGCCTTCAAGTCGGTCAGCGGCTTCTTTGAACGCATCGCCCGTTGCGCCAAATCCGAAATCGATGTGAGTGTGCAGGGGCGTCAGGAAGTATTGCATCGAGGTAGCCTCCTCTTTTTGATCACGTCGGCGGGGGATTCTTGAGCCAGTTTCGGACGGCGACTCGTGCTAACCCCCAGAGCTCATTCATAAGGTCCTTTTCATTCTGCTCGGGCGGAGCCCAGCCGAAATCTGTCCCCTGATCCATCTCCATAATTCCTGTGCCATGAAGAATATTAGACCGCATCGCATACATCTCTCTACGGCGATGCTCCAGGCTGGCGCCGGGGGCATATCGCTCGATGAAATTGCGGAATCTCTCAGCTGCTTGAGAAGGACGCTCGGCCAGTGCCTCGACGGCGATGACAAGAGAAGCGAAGGAAGCGGAGAAGGAGAGCGTCCATTGCCGAGAGGCCATATCCATCCAGAATCCGGCGCGGCAAAACCTCTCCCGGTTCACGTTGGATAACCGCAGGTAGCAACAAACCGAATCATCCAGGTCGGCTGGAACTCGCAACCCTCGGCCGTCGTGGCCCACCGTTGCGTAATATGTATCGGGGTCAAGCTCCTCAAGGGATTCGGACCCTGGGTGTGATAGATCATCTCGCACCAAATCGCCTATTAGAGCAAAATAAAACTCTTGTACCCATTTTATTTCTTGAACGACGGTGCCATGCTCATGCACCACTGCCCATAAATGCCTCGGGCGGCGCGGTTGGGTAGTGGTTCCTCCCGCAAGAAGAACATTGAGAAGAGATGTGAACTGCCGATGCCCTTGCATCCGGCGAAAATTCGTGATTGGCCACTGGTCGCTTACGATCAGCGGGTACTCAAGAATGAACGGATGCTCGGCCGATTCATACGGTGCCCGCGGTGCGTCTGGAGGCGCCGGCAAAATTTGCAGTCCGGATCGCTCCCCCCGCCAGGAGCCGGTCACGCGAAAGCTGCTGAAGCTACAATCCCGTCCAACCTTACATGGTCCGGCTCTCTGGATCTCCTTCTCAACCTGTTCCCACTTGGCGGCATCGAACGCCGGGCCAGGCTCAATGGCGACAATCTGCTTGTTGTCAGAGAAAGTCAGTTTTACCTGACAAGATAAGCCCGCGAGCGGAAGATAGAACGTATTCGGATTGCGTTCGCGGCCGAGATACTGACCGGGTTTTCCGATGCATTCGAGTAGGATCAGCCGTAGTTCGGCAGGATCAAAGTCGTTCCAGCTGCTTCGCAAGAGATTTGCTGTCATGGCGAGATCTCATTGAAAGCTGGGTCAGAATTACGAAGAAATCGTCGCTGTGTGAAATTGCCTCATCTTACAAGACAGCTGTTCCTACCGCGAGGTTCGCGCTCTGCGTTCGGCCGACCAAGATCTCCCCTTTCCCGATTCAACCTGACCCTCACCCAAGTAGCCATCCGGTCCACTTTTGTCTGATCTAGCTCTTGCTATGCCGAAGCGACCCCCACCCGCGTAGCCGGTAATCGTCGGGAGCTTCCCGTCGGTCGCCTCGACGCGCCCGGTCCGGACCCACGATCTTCCGGCGCTTCGTTTCCCGATGTCCCGGCCGTCCGCAGGCATCCAATCCACAAACAGAAGAGATACCCCAGGCGGGTCGGTGGGAATTCCCACTTGGCCACAGGTGGGACGGTGGTAAAATACCACCTCTTGGACGAGCGGCGGGACGGATCGTACCGGCCCGCCGACCCCACCCCGCTCCTCCCCGCAACCGGGGAGGGAGCCGGCCACCCACCGGCGTCCGGGTCCGGTCTCTCCGACCGGAGAGCGAGATCCGACCCTCATAAAATCGCATCGAGGGGCCAAATATCGGTTTCAAAGCGGAAGGTTGATGCTAAAGGACGTGTGATTATTCCCGACAAGTTCGCCGGTCAGGTTGTGTCGGTCGATCTCATTAGTGACTCAGAAGTCCGGATCAGGCTCGCGCGGTCGCCTCGGAAGCGCCCGTCACTGGCCGCGTTGCTATCCTAGGTGACCAAGGAAAACCGGCCCGATAAGGTCGACTTTGGTTCCCCCGTCGGGGCCGAGCTTCTATGAGCAAGGGATATATCCCTGACCGCGGGGACATTGTTTGGGTGCAGTTCACGCCACAGGCCGGACACGGGCAAGCGGGTCACCGGCCCGCGGTGGTCGTGTCCCCCTCCGCGTATAACCGGTCGCTGGGGCTCTGCCTCGTGATGTCTATTACCGGCAAGGCAAAGGGTTACCCGTTCGAGGTACCCGTCCCGGCCGGCGTGGCCGTGTCCGGGGTCATCCTGGCGGACCAAATCAAGAGCATCGACTGGAAGGCCAGGGGCGTGCAGCTCAAAGGCCGGCTGGACGCCGAGACGATGCTCGAGGCGACCGGGAAGGTGCTCGCACTCATCGACCCGGGCGGCGAGTTCACGACCGAAGAGCCCGCCGCCGGGGAATGGGACGGGCGAATTGCAAACGGGCGGTTGTTTGGTCGAGATCCTCGATTGGATATGGGTTTTCACCCCAACGGGGGGTGAGCGTAGAGCGTCGCATGGGGTTGGGTGGCATGTCCACCGCTTTGGGTGGACATGGGTATCCCTCATCGAGGGAAGGCGTCCTCCCGACCCGGTCTTCAGGACGCCGACATGTCCACCCAAAGCGGTGGACATGCCACCCGACGTTCTCCATTTCCGACCGCCCGCGGCACCGCGACCGGCGATTCCCTTCCATTTTTCCCACCACGGTGTTGCGCCCTGACTATCATCTCTTTATCGCCGCCTCAGTCCGTCCGGAGCATCCCATGACCGCACGTCTGTCCCGCTCCGCGGGAGCCACGGGGCTGCTCGCCCTGGTGTTTTCGGTCGCCGGGTGTGGGAAACCGCCCCAGCCGCTCGCCCCGCCGGACGCCCCCACCGTCGCGGTCCAGCACCCGGCCATGAGGGGGTACACCCCGACCAAGGAGTTCACCGGCCGGCTCGCGACCAAGGACCCGGTCCACGTGCAGCCGCAGGTGAGCGGGATGATCGTCCGCCGGGCGTTCAAGGAGGGGGAGACGGTCAAGGGCCCGGTCCGGCTGTTCGGCGCGGTCGTCCGCCCGGGCGACCTCCTGTTCGAGATCGACAAGACCCTGTACGACGCGGACCTGTGGAAGGCCAAGGCCGACGTGCTCCGGGCCGAGGCCGACATCAAAAACTGGGGCGCCCAGATCCGGCTGGCCGATGCCGAGCTCACCCGGGTGGACGAGGCCTTCAAGAAAGGCGCGGGGCCGAAGACCGACCTCGACAAGGCGCTGGCGAACCTCGACGTGGCCAAGGCCCAGCTGGACAGCTCCCGGGCGACCAAGGAATCGGCCATCGCGGCCCAGGCGAAGGCGGCCGAGAACCTCCGGTACTGCACCATCACCGCGCCCGCGACCGGGCGGGTCGGGATCGCCCAGGTGGCCGAGAAGAGCGTCGTCGACGCGTACAAGGCGACCCTCGTGGACGTGTACCCCGTCGACCCGATCTACGCCATCTGGGAGGTCGACGAGCTCAACTCCCTCTGGTACCGGGCCGAGATCGAGGCCGGGAAGGTCGGCGACCCGCGGAAGGGGACCCTGATGTGCTCGATCATGCTCAAGGACGAGAAGACGTTTTCGGCCCCCGTCCCGATCACCTACTACGACCCCGAGATCATCCGCGGGACCGGCACCCGGACCATCCGGGCGGAGATCCCGAACCCGGACCGCCCGGGGCGGCGCCTGTACTCGTCCGGGGACTCGGTCCGCGTGCGGGTGGACGCGGGCGGGACGCAGCAGGTCCTCACCGTCCCCGAGACCGCCGTGTTCGCCCAGCAGCAACGGCGGTACGTGTACGTCGCCACCGCAACCCCGGAGGGGGACAAGGCCGAATTGCGGGAGGTCGAGCCGGGGGCGTCGTTCGACGGGTTCGTGATCGTCGAGCAAGGGCTCACCACCGCCGACCGGGTGATCGTCGACAACCTGCTCCGGGTCCGCCCGGGGGTGAAGGTGCAGGCCAAGCAGTAGGGCCCTTGCGAGTGGGGGCAAGTTTCGCCTTCTTGTTGTGGCACAGGTCGGGAGACCTGTGCCACGAGAAAAGAACCTCCCCCGGTCCGGGCAAGTTGGAAACTCGCCCACATACTCGATAAGTCATTAGAAAATCATAACGACTTCTTGTCGTGGCACAGGTCGGGAGACCTCTGCCACGAGGGAAGAACCTCTCCCGGGCCGGGCAAGTTGGAAACTCGCCCACACACTCGATCTGTCCTTCGAACCCTTAACCCCGGGCCCCACGAACCTATGTTCGCACACTTTTTCATCACCCGGCCCGTCTTCGCGATGGTCCTGTCGGTGCTGATGGTACTCGCCGGCGGGCTGGCCCTGACCCAGCTCCCGATCGCCCAGTACCCGGAAGTGGTCCCCCCGCAGGTCGTCGTCACCGCGACCTACCCCGGGGCGGACGCCCGGACCGTCTCCGAGACCGTCGCCGCCCCGATCGAGGAGCAGGTGAACGGGGTCGAGGGGATGATGTACATGGAGTCGCAGAGTACCAACGACGGGGCGCTCCGGCTGATCGTCACGTTCAAGCTCGGGACCAACCCGGACATGGCCCAGGTGCTCGTCCAGAACCGGGTGGCGATCGCCAACGCGAAACTCCCCGACGAGGTCCGGCGGCTCGGGGTGGTCACCAAGAAGCAGTCCACCGCCATCCTCCTCGTGGTCAACCTGTACTCGAAAACCCAGGCCCGGACGGACGCCGAGGTGTTCGAACAGCAGCTCGCCGTCAGCCGGCACGCGAACCTCCGGGTGAAGGACGAGCTCGCCCGGATCAACGGGGTCGGGGACGTGTTCCTGTTCGGCAGCCGGGACTACTCGATGCGGGTCTGGCTCGACCCGGACAAGATGTCCGACCTGAACCTCACCCCGGGCGAGGTGGTCGACGCGATCCGCAAGCAGAACGTCCAGGTCGCGGCCGGGCAGATCGGCCAGCCCCCGGCCCCGAAGGGGCAGAACCTCCAGCTGGTGATCAACACCCAGGGGCGGCTGAAGACCGAGCAGCAGTTCCGGGACATCGTGATCAAGACCGGGCCGAACGGCGAGTCCCTGGTCCGGCTGACGGACGTCGCCCGGGTCGAGCTCGGGGCCAAGAGCTACGACTCGTCCAGCGCCCTCGACAACCGCCCGGCGGTCGGCCTCCCGATCTTCCAGCTCCCCGGGTCGAACGCGTTCACCACGGCCCGGGACATCAAGGAGAAGATGACGGACCTCCGGGCCGACCCGGGGTGGCCGGCGGACATCGAGTACGACATCGTGTTCGACCCGACCGAGTTCATCAAGGCGTCGGTGAACGCGGTCGTCCACACCCTGATCGAGGCGATCGGGCTGGTCTTCCTCGTCGTCCTCGTGTTCCTCCAGAACTGGCGGGCGGCCCTGATCCCGATGACCGCCGTCGTCGTCTCCCTGATCGGCACGTTCGCCGCCTTGTTCGCCCTCGGGTACTCGCTCAACAACCTGACCCTGCTCGGGATGGTCCTGGCGATCGGGATCGTGGTCGACGACGCGATCGTGGTGGTCGAGGCGGTCGAGTACCACATCGCCCGCGGGCTCGCCCCCCGGGCGGCCACCGAGAAGGCGATGGGGGAGGTGGCGAGGGCGATCATCGGGGTGTCCCTGGTGCTGTGCGCGGTGTTCGTCCCGGCCGCCGTCATCCCCGGGCTGACCGGCCAGTTCTTCAAGCAGTTCGCGGTCACGATCGCGGTCAGCACCCTGATCTCGGCGTTCAACTCGCTCACCCTCAGCCCGGCCCTGTGCCCCCTCCTGCTCCGCGGCCACCACGCCCCGAAGGACGTGCTCGACAAACTCCTCGACGCCCTCCTCGGGTGGTTCTTCCGCGGGTTCAACTGGGTGTTCGACCGCGGGACGGCGGTGTACGGCCTTGCCGTCGGGTGGCTCCTCCGGCTGGCCGTGATCGTGCTCGTCGTGTACGGCGGGCTCCTGGGCCTCACCTACCTCGGGTTCCGGACCGTCCCCGGCGGGTTCATCCCCCAGCAGGACCAGGGCTACCTGGTGCTCAACCTGGAACTCCCCGAAGGCGCGTCGGTGGAGCGGACCGAGAAGGTGATGGAGCGGGTGGCGGCCCTGTGCCTGGAGACGGACGGGGTGGCCCACACGGTCCAGATCGCCGGGTACTCGATCTTCTCGAGCGCGAACATCCCCAACAACGGCGGGATCTACGTCTGCCTGAAGCCGTTCGACGAGCGGAAGGGGCGGCACGCGGACGAGATCCTCCGGGAGCTGAACGCCAAGCTCGCCGGGGTCCGGGAGGGGACCGCGACCGCGTTCGGGGCGCCCCCGATCCTCGGCCTGGGGAGCGCCGGCGGGTTCAAGATGCAGGTCCTGGACAAGGGGAACCTGGGGCCCGAGACCCTGGAGGGGATGACCTGGACCCTGGTCGCGGAGGCGACCAAGCCGCTCCCGGACGGCCGCCCGTCCGGCATCCCGGTCGCGTTCTCCGGGTTCCGGTCGAACAGCCCGCAGCTGGCCCTCCGGGTCGACCGGGACCGGGTCGAGCAGATGGGGGTGTCGGTCCAGGCCGTGAACGACGCCCTCCAGTCCTACACCGGGCAGGTGTACGTGAACGACATCACCCTGGAAAACCGGAACTGGCAGGTGACCGTCCAGGCCGACGCCCCGTTCCGGAACAACATCGAGGACCTGTACAAGATCAAGGTCCGGGGGCCGGCCCGGGGGAACGGCCAGCCCGGGGACATGATCCCGATCGCCGGGCTGATCCGGATCGGCCCGGCCCAGGGGCCGACCAAGGTGAACCGGTACCAGATGTACCCGGCGGCGGACCTGAACGGGTTCACCATCCCGTTCCTGATCAGCTCCGGGCAGGCGCTCGAGCGGATGGACGGGCTGGCCCGCCGGGACCTCCCGCCGGGGCTCGGGTACGAGTGGACCGACATGGCCTACCAGCAGAAGCAGGCGGAGAACACCCGGGTCGAGATCCCGGGGGTGTTCGAGTTCCGCGGGGACACCACCCTGCTCGTCTTCGCCCTGAGCATCCTGGTCGCGTTCCTGGTCCTGGCGGCCCTGTACGAGAGCTGGCTGTTGCCGCTGGCGATCGTGCTGATCGTCCCGATGTGCCTTCTTTGTGCGGTGACCGGGCTGCTCGTCACCTTCCTGGACCTGAACATCTTCTGCCAGATCGGGCTGGTGGTCCTGGTCGGGCTGGCGACCAAGAACGCGATCCTGATCGTCGAGTTCGCGAAGCAGAAGCGGGAAGCCGGGATGCCCCGGCGGGAGGCCGCGATCGAGGCGGCGACCCAGCGCCTCCGGCCGATCCTGATGACCAGCTTCGCGTTCATCCTCGGGGTGGTCCCGCTCCTGACCGGGGCCGGGGCCGGGGCGGAGATGCGGAAGGCGCTGGGCACGGCCGTGTTCAGCGGGATGCTCGGGGTGACCGTGTTCGGGATCTTCCTCACCCCCGTTTTCTACGTCGTGATCCAGCGGTTCCGGGAGCCGGCCGGGAAGCCGACCCCCGCCCGCGCCGGGGGCGAGACATCCCCGCTCGGGGACGGGCATCCGGCGGCCAACGGGCAGCCCCTCGCCCTGCCTGCTGCGGAAGAGCAGAAGCCGCTCCATTGAACCACGAGAATGCCGGGCCGGGTCCAACGGGCAATTTCGGGAGGTCACCTGTGCCTACACGTCAATTGCCGCCGGCGCCGGGGTAGTCGGGTTCTCCGAGGTATCGAGGGCGTGAAACCGCGAGGCGAACCGCCGACAAAGGTGGCCGGTCTCTTGGACAGGCAGAGATGTGCTTGATCGCCCGCGCGGGGAGCGTTTCGAAAATGCGTCTCGCATTTCCAAGGGTTACGTTCGAGCCGTGTCCTGTCGTTACGTTGTGGTGTGGCCGGCCCGAGGTCGACGATGGTTCAAGATTGCCCGCGCTGTGGACTGGTGAACCCGCCGTCCGCGCGACGGTGTGACTGTGGGTACGATTTCCAGAGCCAAAGCGTGGCCCGCTCGCACCTTTCGGAGGGTGAGCTTGCCCGGCAGGCGGACGCCCGGCTGCCGATCATCGTCCCGACCGGATGCATCAGCCTAGTCCTACTTCTGGTGATGAGCGGTACAAACGGGCGCGGGGCGTGCCTGGTGATCATCGCCTTCATGGATGCGGTCTTGCTCGGCAAACTCGTTGGTGACGGGGCGTGGGTTTACTTGACGACCTTCGGCGCATCGGCCATTGCCTTCGACATCA
Organism: Gemmataceae bacterium; assembly: GCA_028288765.1. GTDB lineage: Bacteria > Planctomycetota > Planctomycetia > Gemmatales > Gemmataceae > Urbifossiella. The sequence goes on from JAQGHQ010000151.1 coordinate 13,958, forward strand.
CGGCCCGCCGCCTGCTTCGCTGCTCGTGGTTGGATGTGAAGCGGGGGAGTCAGTTCATTCAGCTTCCGGTGTGGGTGCTCGGGTTTTTCGCCTCTCTCGCGGGGATTGTCGCCCTGCTCGCGGCGTACACCTGAGCGACGCGCGAGTAACTCTGACGGCCCGCAAGCGACCGACTGGCGATTCACCTGCCGGACAGGCAACCGGACGTGATAGCATCCAGCAGAGCCCGACAGCCCCCGGCCGACGATTCCGAGGCCGTCGGGTCCAATTGTTAGTCGAGTCCGGATCAGATGGACCACAGCCAGTGAAAACTGCTCGCCGGGACTGTCAAACCCTGCAGCAATTCCCGGGCAGTGGGAATCCCCCGGGTTGATCGCGTGTCCCGTCCTTCGTCGTCGCGACGTGCCGGGCGAAAATACTTACCCGGCCTGCCCATCTTAACCTTCCCCGGCCGGAGGTCCA
>JAQGHQ010000158.1 GCA_028288765.1 Gemmataceae bacterium
TCGCCTTTCCAGCCACATATTTTGAAAAGACCCGCTGCCGACCTCGAGCAAAACCGCCTTGTTTTCGAGGCTTTCAAACCGACCAGATAGTGTGCGTGCGATCAGGTAGACCCGCTATACAAGTACGGCCAGGATGAGGTCAACTGGGTCAAAAATCTTGAGATTCCCCTGTTGATCGGCCGTGTATTCCTCTCGGATAGCCGGATCGAGTTATTCACGACGCTTCGGTTGCATCAGATCATCCTCGAAGGCTCCCACACTGCAATCCATCTCCTACTCAACTCAGGCGAACTATCCCCCCCGCAAGCGGACGGGCGTTGGGCCAATCTCGGCACCCCGATCCATAGTTGGTCCCTAACGGATGCTGCCCAGCCCGATTTTCTGAGCCGGGCTCACAATGTCCTTCGACCGCATATTGAGGGCCTAAGTCTGAACCGGCGACTCCGGGAAATCCAATACCACCAATATCTCCAATGGGAGACTGGTCATCCCCCTGTAACATGTGGCGTCGGTACGCATACATCATTGGATAACGACATTCGAGAGACCCTTCAGGGAATGGTTCCGTATGTGCAGAGGCTTTTTTCTGAAGTCCAAAGTCGGAATAAGTATAGAGATTTTCCGATACTGGTTCAATTGGTCCAGATGATGCAACGATGGGGTACTGATCCAGATCCAAATGGCTTAATGGTGATCATGACCGCCATGCATGCCTCCGGGCCCGATGTCCCGGATGAAACACTGATTCAATGGAGGCATCAGGCAGGGCTTCGATTTGGCTTTTTGGACCTCAGTCACACCGGTATCTCTGAGTCATCACTCACTGCGATCCCAGATGGGATTGAGACACTTGTCCTTATTGACGTCGCACTCACGGACGAGGGTGTGCCACACCTGCTTCGGCTCTCGAAGCTATGCCGACTGAACCTGGCCGGGACTGGGATATCCGACGCCGGGCTTGACCTTCTCGCATCGCTACGGGCTTTGAGGTGGCTCGGGGTTGAGCGGACCGAGGTTACGGACGAAGGGATCGCCCGATTGAAGGCCCAGTTACCGGGTCTGGAGGTGACCCGGAGATAAGACCGCTTGCCCGGTTGATGATGCAACCCCTGTAAGCGTTCCTGCCGTCATCGCCCAGGTCGGAAATCGTATCCGCCGGGAGGCGGACGTGGACACGGGCGACCGGCTGATGACGGCGATCGGTTTCCTCCTCCAGTTGAGGTACGGAGCGATGACCATAGCCGAACTGATCCGGAAGAATCCCGACGCGAGCAAGATCGGGCCGTTCCTCACGTTTTTCGAAGAAGACCTGGCCAAGGGCCGGGTTGAGGGCGTGCGGCAATCGATACTCGCTCTCGGCCGCAAGAAGTTCGGGGTACCCACTCCGGAACAGGAGGCGGAGGTGAACGCCCTCGGCGATCTGACCCATCTCGATGCGATCCGCGAGTGGCATCCTTGATGCGACCACGTGGGCCGAGTTGCTGGGGGGCGGTTCGCCATCCCGGCCGGCCCGCCTCCGGCCGGGATGGCGAACCGGGCGGAAGGCCGCCCGGTCATGAGGATCGCTCACTTCTTCTCGGCGAGATACCCCCGGGCCTTCAGCCAGTCGCCGCAGCGGTCGGGCCACGCCGCGATCGGGTTCGCGCTCTTCCGCATCCCGAACCCGTGCCCGCCGGTCGCGTAGATGTGCAGCTCCGCCGGCACCCCGGCCGTCTTCAGCGCGGCGTACAGCATCGCGCTGCTGAGCGGGGTCACCGGGTCGTCGTTCGCGTGGGCGAAGAACATCGGCGGGGTGTCTTTGGTCACCTTATACTCCGGCTTCAGCTGCCCCTCCTTGTCGACCAGGTACGCCGGGTAGATCAGGACCGCGAAACTCGGCCGGTACGCCGGCTCGTCCATCTTGTCGACCGCCTCGTACAGCCGCTTCTCGGCCAGGCACGCCCAGGCGGTCAGGTTCCCGCCGGCCGAGAACCCGAGCATCCCGACCCGGTTCGGATCGACCCCCCACTCGGCGGCCCGCGCCCGGACCACGCTCACCGCCCGCTGGGCGTCCTGGACCGCGGCCAGGTTGTCCGGCGTCTGCATCTCCCGCTTTGGCACCCGGTACTTGAGCAGTACCGCGGTAACGCCGAGGGTGTTCAACCATTCGCACACCTGGGTGCCCTCGTGCTCGATGGCGAGGATCGAGTACGCGCCGCCGGGGCACACGATCACCGCGGCCCCGGTGTTCTTGTCCTTCGGCGGGGCGTAGATGCTGATCGCCGGCTCGGAGACGTTCGTGAGCCGCTTCACGTCGGCCTGGCCGGGCTTCGGCTCGGTGACCTTCTCGGGGCCGATGTCCTTGCCCTCGCCGGGGGCCTTGCCGGGCCACAGCTTCACCACCACGGCCGGTTCGGCGGCCGGGGCGGAGAGCGCGAGTGCGAATGTCAGTGCGAGCGACAGGAGCGGGAGAGATCGGGGCATGGGTATCTCCGGGGGAAGAAACCAAGAACTCAGAACTCACCACAAAGACACGAAGAGACACAAAGGGCACAAAGCACAAAGATCATTTATTTTGGACTTCGGCCTCCTTGTCTTCTTGGTGTTCTTTGTGTGCTCTTTGTGCCTTTGTGGTAATGCTTTTTCTGCTTTTCCGCTTTTTTGCTTTTCCGCTTTACCGCCAGACGCGCCGTTTGACGCCGTCCCTCAGTACCGGGACGTTGAAGTTCACCAAGAGGCCGAGCCAGCGGTTGGTCAGCCGCAGGTAAGTAAGCAGCTGGGCCTCGTGGATCGGTTCGAGGCTGCTCACGGACTTCAATTCGACCACGACGAGATCGGCGACAAACACATCGATCCGGTAGGCGTTCGGGACGGTCACTCCCTTGTACTCGATGTTCACGGGGTGTTGCCGCAGGTACGGAATGCCGCGGAGGTCGAGTTCCCGGCAGAGGCATTCCTCGTAAGCGCCTTCCAGGAGACCCGGGCCGAGGTGGCGATGCACCTCGATCGCGGCGCCGATGAGCTTGTTCGACCACTCGTCGGCGTCCGCCTTGGCCTCTTCGGAAAACGCAAACCGGTCGGGCGTCATCTCTCTGACCACCAAGAGAACAGATAATCAAAAAATGAACACGCACCACAAAGGCACGAAGAAGCACAAAGGAACACAAAGAATTCTGCCTTGGTTTCCGTCCGGCTTTGCTTTGTTGAAACCCTGGGTCGCTGGCGGGCCGCCACGGAGGGCGGCCCCTACAAACCTTGGTCCGGTCGGGGCCGCCCTCCGTGGCGGCCCGCGCCTTTCAACAAAGCATTCCGGCTTCTTATCTCTTATCCTCTTATCCTCTTGGTGTTCTTTGTGTGATCTTTGTGCCTTTGTGGTGAGTCTCTTTACTTATCCGGGGAATTTCCCGGGTGAAACCCGGCCGGGCAACACTGTAGAATGCACCCAGCGTCCGAACCCGGTCCGGGCCATTGTGCCCGAACCGACTCGCCCGGACAAGCACCCGCCTAACTCGGGGGGCGAGAGCCCTCCGCCCGCCAAATGAGCAACATTCTTCTCCGCTCCATCCCGCCGGTCGTCCTCGCCGCCGCGGTCCTGGCCGCCCCGTCCCCGGCGGCCGAGCCGCCGCCCAAAAGCGCGACCCACTGGGCGTTCAAGGCCCCGGTGCGGCCCGCGGTCCCGGCGGGGTCCGCGTGGGTCCGCAACCCGATCGACGCGTTCGTCCTCGCCAGGCTCGCAAAGGAGGGGCTGAAGCCCACGCCGGAAGCCGACAAGGTGACCCTCTGCCGCCGGCTCTACCTCGACCTGATCGGCCTCCCGCCAACCCCCAAGGAGGTCGACGAGTTCGTGGCGGACAAGTCCCCGGACGCTTACGCGGAGCTGGTGGACAAGCTGCTCGCGTCGCCGCACTACGGTGAGCGGTGGGCCCGGCCGTGGCTCGACGCCGCCCGGTACGCCGACAGCGACGGGTACGAGAAGGACAAGTCGCGGCAGGTGTGGATGTACCGCGACTGGGTGATCAAGGCGCTGAACGAGGACATGCCCTACGACCGGTTCGTGACCGACCAGCTCGCCGGCGACCTCCTCCCGAACGCCACCCAGGACCAGGTCGTCGCCACCGGGTTCCTGCGGATGTCGATGCTGAACGAGGAGGGCGGGGTCGACCCCGAGCAGTTCCGGATGGACGCGATGTTCGACCGGATGGACGCCGTCGGGAAGGCGTTCCTCGGGCTGAGCGTCGCCTGCGCCCAATGCCACGACCACAAGTTCGACCCGATCACGCAGGAAGACTACTACCGGATCTTCGCGTTCCTCAACAACGACCACGAGGCCCAGCGGGTCGTCTACACCCCCGCCGACCGGATGAAGGCGGCCGGGGTGTTCCGGCAGCTCCGGGACGTGGAAGAGGATCTGAAGCACCGGAACCCGGACTGGGCGGAGCGGATGGCGAAGTGGGAAGCGGCGGCCAAGGGCCGGCCGGCGTGGCACACCGTCGGCGTGGAGAACGCCGGGGACAACTCGCAGCGGTACTTCACCCAGAAAGACGGGTCGGTTCTCGCTCTGGGGTACGCCCCGACGAAGTTCAGCACCCTGATGCGCGGGCCGAGCCCGGTCAAGACGATCACCGCCTTCCGGCTCGAACTGCTCACCGACCCGAACCTGCCGTGCAACGGCCCCGGCCGGTCGTTCCTGGGGACGTGCGCGCTGACCGAGTTCGGCGTCGAGGTCGAGCCCGCGAAGGAGCCCGGCAAGCGGAAGACGGTCAAGTTCGTGAAGGCCACGGCCGACTACGCGAACCCCGAGCGCGACCTGGAGAAGAACTACGACGACAAGAGCGGCAAGAAGCGGGTGACCGGACCGGTCGGCTTCGCCATCGACGGGAAGGACGACACCGCCTGGGGGATCGACGCCGGGCCGGGCCGGCGGAACGTCCCGCGGAATGCGGTGTTCGTCCCCGAAAAGCCGATCGACCTGCCGGACGGCGGGACGCTGCACTTCAACCTGAAGCAGAACCACGGCGGGTGGAACAGCGACGACCACATGAACAACAACCTCGGCCGGTTCCGGCTGGGCGTGACCGACGCGGCCGGGGAGGTGAGCGCCGACCCGGTCCCGGCCCGGGTGCGTGAGGTGCTCGCGATCCCCGCGGCGAAGCGGACGCCCGCGCAGGTCGAAGCGGTCTTCAGCTACTGGCGGACCACGGTGCCGGAATTCAAGGACGCGAACGACGAGATCGAGGAGCTGTGGAAGCAGTGGCCGGAGGGCACGACCAGCCTGGTCGTGCAGAGCCGGGAAGAGCCTCGCGGCACGCACCTCCTGAAGCGGGGGAACTTCCTGAAGCCCGGCGACGAGGTGTCGGCCGGGGTGCCGGGGTTCCTGCACCCGCTCCCGCCGGGGGCGAAGTCCGACCGCCTGACCTTCGCGAAGTGGGTGGCCGACAAGCGGTCGTCGACCACCGCCCGGGCGTTCGCGAACCGCGTGTGGCAGAGCTATTTCGGCACCGGCCTGGTGTCCACGAGCGAGGAGTTCGGCACCCAGGGCGACAAGCCGACCCACCCCGAACTGCTCGACTGGCTGGCGTGCGAGTTCATGGAGCCCGGGAAGGACGCCGGGGCCTGGTCCGTGAAGCACCTGCACCGCCTGATCGTCACCTCCGCGACCTACCGGCAGTCCTCCCGGGTCACGCCCGACCTGCTCGCGAAAGACCCGGGCAACCAGCTGCTCGCCCGCGGGCCGCGGGTGCGGGTCGACGGCGAGATCGTCCGCGATATCGCCCTGAGCGCGGGCGGGCTGTTGAACCCGAAGGTCGGCGGGCCGAGCGTGTTCGCCCCGGCCCCGCAGTTCCTGTTCCAGCGGCCGGTGAGCTACGGCCCGTTCGAGTGGGTCGAGGCGACCGGCGAGGACCGCTACCGCCGCGGCTTGTACACGTTCCGCCGGCGGTCCACCCCGTACCCGGCGCTCACCGTCTTCGACGCCCCGATCGGGGAGGCGTCGTGCGTCAAGCGGACCCGGACGAACACGCCACTCCAGGCCCTGACCGGGCTGAACGAGACGGTCTTCGTCGAGTGCGCCCGGGGGCTCGGCAAGCGGGCGGTGCTCGAAGGCGGGAAGACCGACGCGGAGCGGGTCGTCTACGCCTTCCGCCTGTGTACCGCCCGCAAGCCCACGGCCGACGAGTCGGCGCTGCTGCTCGGGCTTTTGGAGAAGCACCGGAAGCGGTTCGCGGCCGGGGAGGCGAGCGCCGCCGAGGTCGCGACCGGCGCGAAGCAGGCGAAGGAGCAGTTGCCCGCCGGGCTCACGCTGACCGACTGGGCGGCGTACACGCTCGTCGCCCGCGTGCTCCTGAACCTGGACGAGACGATCACGAAGGAGTGACGGCGATGAGTACCGAGACCAAACCGACCCCCGTCGCGGCGGCGCCGCTGCAACCGTCCCCCGAACTCGTGAACGGCCTCCTCAAGTGGCCGGAAGAGCTCAGGCTCGACCTCGCCAAGCTGCTACTCGACAGCGTGAAATGAGGGGTTCAGAAGCCTGGAGGAAGTGGCACAGCGGGACCGAGACACGATCCGCCGCCGACTCGAAGCGTATGAACGCGGCGAAATCGAAGCGGTGGACTGGCGAGAAGGGTTGGCCCGAGTCGAGGAGAAATTCCGGGCCGAGTTTCCGCAATGATCGTTCGCGCGCTCGATATCGTCCAACTCCCGACTGGCAAACGAATAACTTCACGGAGACTCACTATGCGCCCTGCCCTGCTCGCGCTCGCGTTCGCCGCGGCGTTCGTCGTGGTCCCCGCCGGGGCCGAGGACAAGAAACCCGCCGCCGACGGCTACACCCCGCTGTTCAACGGCAAGGACCTGACCGGGTGGGTGAACGTGAACTGCGCCCCGGGCACGTTCTACGTGAAGGGTGATGAGATTATCACCACCGGAAACCCGACCGGGTTCCTCCGGACCGACCGGCAGTACGAGAACTTCGAGCTGGAAATGGACTGGATGCACGTCGAGAAGGAGAAGATGGCGAACTCCGGGCTGTTCGTCTGGGGCGACCCGCTCCCGGCGGTCGGCACGCCGTACACCCGCGGGATCGAGGTCCAGGTCCTGATCAACTTCAAGACCGACTGGGCGACCAGCCACGGCGACCTGTTCAGCATCTGGGGGGCCCACTGCAAGCCGGACCGGCCGCACCCGAAGGGGTACGAGCGGTGCCTGCCAAGCGAGGACCGGGTCAAGGGCGGCGGCGAGTGGAACCACTACAAGGTGATCGCCAACGACGGGGTCATCAAGCTGCACGTCAACGGGAAGGAAGTCTCGGGCGTCAGCCAGTGTACCCCGCGGAAAGGCTACCTCGCGCTCGAAAGCGAGGGGGCCGAGTGCCACTTCAAGAACATCAGGATCAAGGAACTGCCGACCACCAACCCGAAACCGGAAGAGGTCGCGAAGGTGTGGGAGGGGCACAAGAGCCTGTTCACCGGCATCGACCTGAGCGGCTGGAAGACCGAGGATGGTGCGTGGAAGGCCGGGGGTGGAGTTCTCCGCGCCGTGGGCACGGCCGACTTGGCGACCGAGAAGGCGTTCGGCCCCGCCGAACTGATCTTCGACTGGAAAGTGCCGGCGAAAGCGGCAAAGGCCGAGTGCGTGGTGTCGGTCGGCGGCCAGCCGGTCGCGGTCACCCTGCCGGTCGGAACGAAGCCCGGGGCGTGGAACCGGCAGACGATCAAGGTCGGGAGTGTCCCCGCCGCCCCGCTCACCTTTAAGCCCACCGAGGGCTTGGAGATCATGAACGTGTTCGTCCGCGAGCTGAAGGAGAAGTAATCACGGCCGCGACCTCAATACCGGAAAACCCTGAGGTGCGTGAACTGATCGACCGGGCGATGAAACTCTCGCCCGCGGATCGGGAGAGCATCGCGCTAGAGTTGCTGAACAGTGTGGAACCGGGCCGTCCCGACTCCGACCGGGAACCGTGGGAGTCAGTGATCGCCCGGCGGTCGGCGGAAGTGGCAGCCGGGAGCGTGACTCCCCTGACCCGCGATCAGGCGGAAGCCCAGGTCCGCGAGGCGATCCGCAAACTGGGTGTCGAACCGTGATATCGACCACGCCACCGGCAGGACCGACTTGATCCCACGATTTGATAATCTGAGTTTCGCGGCTATTCGGAACGTGCCCTTCCGCGAGCCGAAGGAGAAGTGAGCATGTCCACAGCCACAACGCCGGAAATGGCGGAGGCCCGCGAGCTGATCGACCGGGCGATGAAGCTATCCCCTGCCGTCCGCGAGAGTATCGCACTCGAATTGCTTCACAGTGTGGCCCCCTCGCCCGGCCATCCCGGCTCAGATTGGGCATATTGGAAAGCCGAAATCGCGAGACGGATCGAGGCGGTTGAGAACGGAACGATGAAAACCTACACCCTCGAAGAAACACTGGATTACATCCAAAGTGTGCTGGACGAGGACCAGAAGCCATGAGCTTCATGGTCTCGGCGGGCGCCCGAGAGGACGTCGCGACGGCCGCCCGGTTCTACAACTCGCGGCCCGGCCGGTACGGGGCCGCGTTCAAACGGGAGTTCGCCGGGGCGGGCCGAGCGATCGCCGCGAACCCGCGGATGTACCCGCCCGTCGAGGACGGGCTGCCCGAGAGGGAGATCCGCGAGTTCTACATCGACCGCTTCGAACAGCGTGTGATCTACGCCATCCGCGAGGGAAACGTGATCGTCTTTGCCGTCGTTCACGCCTCCGCCCGGCCGGAATCCTGGCACGACCGCCTGACCACCGACATTCCTCCCGAGGCTCCCCAATAATGTCCCTTCCCGACCTCCTCGCCGAGCGCCACCGCTACCTCACCCGCCGCTGGTTCTTCCGCGACTGCGGGGTCGGGCTCGGCGCGATCGCGCTGAACAGCCTGCTCGCGGAGTCGGCCCGCGCCGCGGCCGCGACCGACTCGATGGCCCCGAAGCCGCCGCACTTCGCCCCGAAGGCGAAGCGGGTCATCTACCTGTTCATGGGCGGGGCCCCGAGCCACCTCGAACTGTTCGACCACAAACCGCAACTGGCGAAGTTCAACGGCACCCTCCCGCCGCCCGAACTCCTCAAGGGCTACCGGGCCGCGTTCATCAACCCGAACTCGAAGCTCCTCGGCCCGAAGTTCAAGTTCAACAAGGTCGGCAAGAACGGGACCGAGCTGGGGGAACTGCTCCCCCACCTCGCCGGGGTCGTGGACGACATCGCGATCGTCAAGTCGATGGTCACCGACGCGTTCAACCACGCCCCCGCGCAGCTGTTCGCCCTCACCGGCAGTCAGCAGTTCGGCCGGCCGAGTACCGGGGCGTGGGTCACCTACGGGCTCGGGAGCGAGGCCCGGGATCTGCCCGGGTTCGTCGTGTTCTCGTCCGGGAGCAAGGGGCCGAGCGGCGGGAACTCGTGCTGGGGGTCCGGGTTCCTGCCGACCACCCACGCCGGCACCCTGTTCCGCTCGGCCGGCGACCCGGTCCTGTTCCTGTCGAACCCGGCCGGGGTCGATTCCGCGATGCAGGCCGACTCGCTCGACGCCATCAAGGCGCTGAACGAGAAACGGCTCGGGGTCGTCGGCGACCCGGAGATCGCGGCCCGGATCTCCGCCTACGAGATGGCCGGGCGGATGCAGGCGAGTGCCCCGGAACTGACGGACCTGTCGAAGGAGAGCAAGGAGACGCTCGCGATGTACGGGGCCGAGCCCGGCAAACCGAGCTTCGCGAACAACTGCCTACTGGCCCGCCGGCTGGTCGAGCGGGGCGTCCGGTTCGTCCAGCTGTTCCACGAGGCGTGGGACCACCACGGCGGGCTGGTCGGCGGGCTCAAGGCCGAGTGCGGGAAGACGGACCAGGCGGCCGCGGCCCTCGTGAAGGACCTCAAGCAGCGCGGGCTGCTGAAGGACACGCTCGTGATCTGGGGCGGGGAGTTCGGCCGCACGCCGATGGTCCAGGGCGGGGACGACGGCCGCGACCACCACCCGAACTGCTACACGATGTGGATGGCCGGCGGCGGGGTGAAGCCGGGGCTCGTGCTGGGCGCGTCCGACGAGCTCGGGTTCAACGCCGTCGAGGACAAGGTCCACGTCCACGACCTGAACGCGACCGTCCTCCACCTCCTCGGGTTCGACCACGAGAAGCTGACGTTCCGGGCTCAGGGCCGGGACTTCCGGCTCACCGACGTCCACGGGAAGGTGGTCGGGAAGCTGCTGGCGTGACGGAAGACAAAGACGCACCACAAAGGCAAGACAAAGACGCAAAAGGGAAGACAAGGACGCACCACAAAGGCACGAAGGTCACACAAAGAGCACGAAGAAAGCAGGAGATTATCTCGTCTTTCTTCGTGCTCTTTGTGTGACCTTCGTGCCATTGTGGTGAGGTCTTGTCACCGCGGACTGGTCAGCGTGAGGCCGGTAGGGCCAGCCCCACGTACCCGGGCATGCTGGAGCCGGGCATGCTGGACCCGGGCAGTAGCCCCGGCCCGGGGAGCGGGGCGCCGGCCGGGGTCTGGCACGGCGCGCACCCGCCGCCCGCTTCCTTGGCCACGCACACCGGGACGTCCGGGCCCGGAACGATCTTCTTGATCAGGATCGTCCGCGTCTTCATCTCGCACGGGCAGTCCCCGCCGGTCCCGCAGCACCGCCGGATGATGCCCAGGATGGACCCGTCGTACCGGCAGTAGTCCTTGCAGACCGAGGTGTACACGGTCCTGGTGGTCGGCCTCATCTCGATCACGCACACGTGCGGGGTGCCGTCCCGGACGAGCCCGCCGGTCAGCGTTTGCGGCGTCTGGTTGATCGTCTGGGCCCCGACCGACGGCTGGGCCGCCGCCGGGCCCGCGACCGCCGCCAGACCCAGAACACATACCGCCCATTTCATCGAACCACCTCCTTGTCGGATTCCCCCGGCCGGGCGGCCGGTCAGAAGTACCACTGGGCGAGGAGCCCGAACCCGTTGACGGTCCCGCTGTTCGCCGGGGCGATGACATTCCGGCTGATGTTGCTGTACTGGAACTGGAGCTTCGCGTTGTCGTTCAGGTACCAGTTCAGGCCGATCGTGTGCTGGAGGAGCTGGCCGCCGTTGATCGCGTTGTTGTTCAGGTCGAGGAACGAGTACCGGTACGCGACCTGCCAGGCCCCGGTCCCGAGGTGGAACCGCCCGTCCTCCCCGCGGAGGACGAACGCGTTCTCGCCCACCGTCGGCCGGTCGTACGTCCCGAACCGGCGGTCGTACCCGCGGTGCTCGCCGGTCAGGAAGTAGCTGGCCTCGATGTACGACCCCCAGAACATCGGGTTGCCGTGGGCCGTGCCCACCGTCGACCCGTCCCCCGGGAAAATCGTCTTGGCCCCGTTCACGTAGGAGAACGCGGCTTCCGCCTGGACCGAGAACGGGCCCAGGATGGCCAGGAACTCCGGGCTGATCGTCTGCACGTGGTTGGCGATCAGGAACCCGGTGCTGACCCACCGGCTCGAGTTGTCCCCGAGGAAGTTGACGGCCCCGATCCCGGTCGCGTCCCGGAGTTCCGGCCGGGCCCGGAACGTGACGACGTTCTGGGTGTCCCCGAACGCGCTCCCGGTGCCCCCGGGCTGGACCAGCCGGCCCAGGTTGGCCTGCCGCCACTGGTACGACCCGCCGACGTGGACGACCTCGGCCCCTTCCTTGTCGTACAACGGGGTCCAGGTCAGCCGGCTGGTCTCGGCGTACTGGCCGCTGCCGAACTGGCCGGTGTAGAAATTGAGCGGCTGGATCTTGTGGAACATCGTCTGGAACGTCACGTTCTTGTTGAAGAAGTCGTTGGCGTAGAACACGCCGGGGGCGAACAGGGTCCAGAACGCGTCCGACAGCGACGACCGCTCGAGGAACGTGAGGTGGTAGTCGCTGCCCATCATTTCCATGCCCTGCGGGACCTTGTGCTGGCCGATCCGGATGGACCCGAGGGTGTCGTCCTTGGCCCCGAACCACATGTGGTCGAAGGTGACGAAGTTGAGCTGCTCGAAGTCGACTTCCAACACGTACTCGTAGTTCTCGTACCCGACGCCGTCGGTGCGGAACCGGACCCGCCGGAAGAACATGCCGTCGTCCAGGGCGCCGACCCCGGCCCCGGGCCCGGAGGCCGGGACGCCGCCGTTCCCCGGCGGGGTGCCCGTCAGCCGGGGGTTCTGGTTCCACCAGACGCTCTCGAACTGGAACCGGCCGCCGACGTGGATCCGCCAGTCCCTGTCCGGGGTGGCGAAGAACAGCCCGTTATCCCAGTAGACGTTCATGTTCAGGTTGCTGCCGATCTCGTGGCCCTTCGCCTGGGCCTCCTTCTTCTTCTTCTCCTCCTCGTCCTTCTTCTTGGCCTCCAGTTCCTTCAACACGTCGAGCACGACCGCCTTGAGCGCGGCGTTCGGGTCGGCCTTGGCGGCGGGGTCCGCCGCCTCGCCGGCCGTCATCGCCACCGGCGACCCGCTCGCGACCGCCGACAGGCGGTTGACCCCGGCCGGGGCCAGGGGGTCGGGCAGCGCGGGCGACCCCGGCGGCCCCGGCGGGTACTGCGCAGACAGGTTCGGGTGATGCAGCATCAGGCAGGCAAACACTCCCGCCATTAGTTTGCCCAGGTTATCTAGTCTCATGTCCCCGAGACCTCCGACATCAGATTTGGACGCTGGGTGGTGCCGGATATACCGGTTGTCCGGATTAGCATCGGAGGTCTGAGGGGCGAGATTGTATTAAAAGCTACAGAACTGCCGCGCCGCCTGGCGCGACGGCAGCCGGCACGAGTGGGGTGGGTTGGGGGGGAAATGATCCCGCCGAGAAGACCGGCCGGCCGGGGCAGATAGGGGGCCGGTACTGCTCTGGGGCCGTTGCGTGTCGGACCCGGACGACGGCGGGGATTCGACCCCCTCCCCGGGTTCGGGGAGGGTCGGGGGGGACTCCGTTTCCTCCCGGCCGACCGACTTTACACCGGTCGGGCATTCCGGTATCCTATTAATGGCATACTGGCATGCAATGCATTCGTCCGGACGGGGCCGCCCGGACCAACCACCTGACGAAAGGACCGACCGCGATGCCCACCGACCGCCAACTCGCCGCCAACCGCGCCAACGCCGCCCACTCGACCGGGCCCCGCACCCCCGACGGCAAGGCCGCCGCCAGACGCAACCGCCTGGCCCACGGCATCCACTCGGACGCCCCCGTCGTCCCCGGGGAGTGCCCCGCCGACTGGGACGCCCACCGGGCCGGCGTCCGCGCCTCCCTCGCCCCGGTCGGGACGCTCGAGACCGAACTCGCCGACCGGGCCGCCACCCTCCTCTGGCGGATGCGCCGGGTCGTCCGGTACGAGACCGGGGCGGCCACCGCCGCCGTCGACCACGCGGTCGGCACCCTGACCGGCGCGTTCGACCCGGC
>JAQGHQ010000164.1 GCA_028288765.1 Gemmataceae bacterium
TGGGCCGCGGCGCTCGTGCTGGTGGTCAAGATGGGGATCGCCGGGGTGGCCGGCGGGGTCGCGGCCGGTCTCGGGTGGATGTGGGGGAAGAAGGGGGACAACAAGCCGTGGGCCGGGTTCGCCGCCGCCTTCGGGGCGGGGGTCATGATGGCCGTGATCCTGTTGTCGTTCAGTTCCTCGCTCGTCAGGCTCGTGCTCGTCGCCGGGTCCGTGTTCGGGGCGACCTTCACCACCGCGGCCCGCGGTGGGCACCGGAGCTGATTCCCGGCAATCGGGTCCTCACGGCGCGAGCGACAATCGTCTTCAGCTCCGCCCTCACACGCCCGACCGGAAGGATCATTCCGGATTTGTCCAGGAACTTTTCCCCCGGGGGGAGCTCCAAACTGGAGAAGTGTTAACGGTTTGTGCGGCGGTTAACGATGGCCCATCCGGCCATTGAGGAAAAAAGTGGTTGAACTTCGACCGGGGCTGAATTAAGGTCTTCCTGTGTCGTCAGAATCCCCCCGTTCCGTTCTGGCGACACACAACCCGGTTTCGTTTGCATCGGCTCGCGCGGCTGTGCCTATTATGCCGCGGACTCGCACGGTTTGGGTTGTGCGCGGATTACGGTCGGCGCCCGCTGTTTTCCCCCTCCGTCGGGTGGCGAGTCACCGCCTTTATCCAGGTTATTGTTTCAGCGGTCGATACGTTCTTGCGGGTTCAACCGTCGGCGAGCCAGGAGCTCGTGCCGCCAGGAATGACCGGAACGACCGGACTATGCTTTGGTCCGCTGTTTGCGAGACCGTTGGACAGCGACCGCCGCCGGAACCTTCAGTCGACAGGATGCCTTCATGTCGCGACTCCGCCGCTACCGCCCGGACGTGGTGCAATCCCCGCTGGAGACGTACCTCCGGGAGATCAACGAGACGGCGCTGCTGACCGCCGACGAGGAAAAGGACCTGGCCCGGCGGATCGCCGTCGGGGACACCGAGGCCCGGGACCAGATGGTCCGGGCGAACCTCCGGCTGGTGGTGAACATCGCCCGGGGGTACACGGGGAAGGGGCTCGCCCTTCAGGACCTGATCGAGGAGGGGAACCTGGGCCTGTTGCGGGCGGTCGAGGGGTTCGACCCGTCGATGAACACCCGGTTCAGCACCTACGCCAGCTACTGGATCAAGCAGAGCATCAAGCGGGCGCTGGTGAACACGGCGAAGACGATCCGCATCCCGGCGTACATGGTGGAGCTCCTGGCCAAGTGGCGGCGGGCGACGAACAAGCTGAGCGACGAGCTCGGCCGCCCGCCGACCCACGAGGAGGTGGCCAAGTACCTCGGGCTGCCGAAGAAGAAACTGAACATCATCAAGAAGGCGATCCGGGTGTACAACTCGGCCCCGCAGACGGACCAGGGCGAGCAGGGCTGGAGCATCGACGAGATGCTCATGGACGGGCGGTCGAAGAGCCCGGACATGGAGATGGTCGAGACGGACGACCTGAAGCAGGTGATGCACCTGCTGGACAAGATGGACAAGCGGGAGGCGACGGTCCTGCGGATGCGGTTCGGGCTCGACGACGAGGAGCCGAAGACGCTCAAGGAGATCGGCGAGTGCCTGGGGCTGACCCGGGAGCGGGTCCGGCAGATCGAGAGCGAGGCCCTGGCTAAGCTCGGCGAGAACCTGAGCGGCGAGTAGGGCGCGCGGGGGACGTGAGCCTGGAGAACAAGCCCAGGGCATCGCCCTGGTGACTTCTTCACCTCACGACCCCTCCTTACCACAAATCTTACCCATCTTTCCGTCACACCGACCCGTCCTTCCCCGACCGCGTGAACCGGTCCATCCCGCGCGGTCGATCCCTTCCCCTGTCACGGGGGAGGGCGCCGGATGCGGTTCCGCTGGCTGGTCGTCGGGACGTTCGGCGTGGTCGGGTGTCAGACGCTGCTCGCGCCGGCGCCGAAAGCGCCGCAACCCGTAGCGCTGCCAGTCCCTACGCTCGAACAAAATCCTCCCCCGATGCGGGAGGGCGTGCAAACTTCCGTCTCCGTGCCCGCCGCGATTCTCTCGGTCAAGGGGGACGCGGCGGCAGCTCCTTCTCCCACCCCGGCGGACGACCCGCTCACCCTCGCGGCCGAGTGCCTGGTCCGGGGCGACCAGCCGACCGCGGCGGCGTACCTCGACTCCTACGTCCGCGGCCACCCCGATCAGCTCATGTTCCGCGCCCAGCTCGCCGAGCTGCTCCTGCGGATCGGCCGGCTGGGGGACGCGAAGGGTCACTTCGAGCGGTTCTGCGCGGACGCCCAGGACGCGACCGGCCCGCCGAAAGCCCATCTCGTCCACTGCCACACCCGTCTGATGGAGATCGGCCAGCGGACCGACGACCGGTTCGCCGAGGTCTTCCACCGCGGGGTCGGGTTGCTGGTGCTGGTGCAAGGACAGGGGATCGGCGCGGCGGACGAGGACGAGGACGAGCCCCGCGAAGAGGTCCTGTGTCAGGCGATCAAGGCGCTGGCCGAGGCGGCGGAGCTGCGCCCGACCGACCCGCGGGCGCAGCTCTACCTCGCGGACGCTTACGACCGGGCGGGCAGCCGCCGCGCTGCCGACCGGGCCCGCGCCACCGCCCGGAACCTGACCGGCCCGGGGGCGCTCACCCCGGCGGAGGTCCGCCGGCTCGCGCTCGCCCCGGGCGGGCGGTGACCCGGTTTACGGCCGGTCTCCGCAACGGGTGCTCTGTCGAAATCTTGGCGAGCGGGGGGCGTGAGCCCCCCGAGTGACGTCAACGTCTCGGTAGGGTCGGACGTGACTCGGGGGGCTCACGCCCCCCGCTCGCCGGGCTGATCGGAGTGACGTCCACGTCTCCTTACACATACCCCAACCCTTCCGACATCCAGCCCGTCAGCTAGGGTTCTGACCGAGCCCTCGTTCCTGAAAGCGGAATGCTCTCCCGTCGACCTGTTGTGGTGGAGATCACAATCTTGCCGTGAAATTCTGGCGCATTTGGCAAGCGGTGCCAACCGACGCGGTATTCATACGTCCTTTTGACCAGCGGCCCCTCCTCCTCTGTAGTCCCAAGTCGTTCAACCTTCACGTCCGGCAGGTCGCAGGCGACCACACTGATCCACACGGGGTTGTCTCGAGGTTCCAAGGCGGTGAACCTCACAATTCGAGTGGCCTCCGGAGAAGACAGCTCGAAGAAGTGAACTTGGCTCGGATACGCTCCCACGAGGTAGGGCGGCTTGAGCTGGCCCGCGACGGTCGCACGGATCGTCAGCGGGGAGCCGGCGCCGGTATGCCGAATCTGAACCTCCCGCCTCTCAACACCCCGCTCCTGTGGATGGAACTGCAGGGTCAAGCCGCAGGACTGACTCTCCCGGAGCAAGGGAACGGGCGGACGGCCCTTCGAGCAGGCTGGTACAGGCGGAACACCCGACGTCGATCTCGAGGATGGTGACTGTTTTGCCTCCGTCGTTCGTCAGCGTGAAGGTGCGGCGCCCGCCCTCACCGTCGCTGGTCCCGTCGATGACGACCGAGGCCGGAGCGACCCGGACGGCGGGCAATGGTGGCGGCGGCGCTGACGGCATGCGGCGTTGGGTGAGGTAGTGGTTGGTGAACCACGCGAGCAGACAGCCGACACTGATCGCGACGAGACAGCGTCCCAGGTGCGTCATGGCGCGTCCTTCCGTGCCTTGGCCGAATGAGAGCGACGGGCTTTGATCGCGAACCCGCAGGCCAGGGCCAGCAGGCACGCTGCGGAAAGCCGCACGACGACCGGCCGCCGTACCTGCCAACGGTACCGGGAAAGGCGCTCGCCGCCGGGGCAGTCGAGGTAAATCACCGTGCCCGACCAGAAGTCCATAAGCCTCTCTCTCGGGACCAAGGCGGGATTCTTCGGATAGTCACCGAGACACACCTGTCCCTGTTTCTCGCCGAAGCAGGTGACGAAATGGTCGGGGTGAGCTGCCGCGCTCGACGATTTCACGAGCAACACGCACGGCCCGTCGAGGACCGCCTGACTCGGGTCGCGCCAGTGAACGCTCACGGCATCCAGGCCACTGGACCGTGCCGCAGCCTCCAGGCGCTCAACGCTGAACGGTCCTTCCGACGACGGCAGGAGGCCGTCCCAATGGCTACTCGGGCGGCCCATACCCAGGTATTCCGCCACCAGCGCGAGGGAGGACCGGCCGCAGAGTTCACGCCGTAGCGGACATTCGGCCGGTGCGTGCGGCGGGATCGAGACGAACAACACGGCACATGCCGCCATGTAGGCCCAGGTGGTCATTCTTGCCATACCCCGTACGTGAACGCGAGACAGACTCCCCCGCCGCCGTCCGGGCAACACTCCGAGGCCGGGACGGCGGCGGGGCACGCGCTAGATACTGCCCGGCAAAGGCGGAAGTGATGGTAGGCCAATCTGAGGAGAGGGTTTGCCTGCCGCATCTGCCCTTGGTAAGCTGCGACCATGCCGACCGGGCGGTCAGCACCAAGGCCGAGCCGGCGAAGCAGAGGTCGCACAGATGATGCCCCATTCTGCGAGAACAAGGTTCCTCAAGCGGCTGGAGGGGGCCGGACAGGGGTTGGAATCCCTAACCACGGCTGCTGGCATCGAGGCCATGCTGGCGTTCTACGCCGATGAGCGGGCCGAGGGGTGCGACCCGACCGGCGACGGGGACATGCTGCTCTTCCAGTGGGGAGTCAACGACTGGGGTGCCGGGCCGGCGTTCGAGGTCAGTATCACCCGTCAACTCATGGTCGCCGGCGACGAGAACGACGAACCACGGCAGTTGTCGTTGACCTGCCGATTCGACCCGACGTTGGCAACGGGGGGGGGTGAGGGAGGGAGCGAGTGGTGCGAATCGCCGGGCGGGTTAGCGGCATTCCGCCAGTTCATCATGACGACCCAGGCGGTCCAAGCGGTGGCCCAACTGTCGCCGTCCGGCGTGGTATTGCAGTTCGAGCGAACGTGACCCCCACGCACCTGCCATCTCGGCGGGCAGTACGCAGTCATCACTTTCGCATTTGCTGGGAGCTATTTAGAAGCAAGTGGCAGCCTTCGGGGCGGGCTGCTGATACGGCATCGCGCAGGGCCCGTCGGTTGCCAGTTCGTCCACGGTCCGTTGGCACCGACCGTCGAATCACGCTTGGAATACATCCCGCTGCATATGGGAGTGGTGTATGCCTCGATATGCCCCGTGCGCGCCGCCATGATGCACTCTTGGTCGACCTCGGTCGCCTGCCGGCAACTGGTTTGCGACCACATCATGGGCGGGCCCGCGCTGTAGAAGCTCGCGATCTTCTGGTTGCAGAAGATCGAGCCGTACGACGGGCTCGGGTTCGTGGAGTTCTGGAATGAGTTCACCGCGACGCAGGGGGGACGCCCTCACCACCGACCAGCCTCCCGTCCCCCGGCTCGAGGCTCGGCGGAGCAGAGCCCGCCTCGTACACCAGGAGTGCCAGCGCCGTCGTGACGGCTGCGACACTCAGCGATCCGAACTTCGTCATCGTCGAACCCTCCTTCTAAGGTAAACGACCACCGGCACCAGACCACCGAGGACGAGCAGCGCCCCACCGATCCACACCAGCCAATCCCGCCAACCGGATCCCGGTGCGCTGATGCTCGCGGGGGAATCCAGCATGTCCCGCGCTTCCTGGGTGATTTGTCCGACGCGGATTTCTTCGCCGGCAGCCCCTCCCGCGACCTCGGTGTGCTCATCGGCAGGTCGGCCGTCGCGTCGCACGAGGTATCCGCGCGGTGGTGCCGGACGAAACGAGTCGGGCTGCCGGGGCGGGTTGATCGCGACTTCCTGCAACTTGTACTCGCAGTTGATGAACGCGTTGCCGAACACCACACGGTGGGGCATCGGCACGGGCTTCCCGGTCGCCGCGTCCACGACCGGGCGGGAATCCAGGTTCACGTACCCACAGTTCAGCCTGTGCCCATTCAGGGCGAACGCGGACGGCTCCGGGGGGTCGTTCGGACCCGGCTCGCCCCACCATCGCCGCTCGTAATGCCCCCACTTCCAGACAAGGACGTCGGGGTTGGTACTCACCCAAAGCCGGACGACGGTGTTTTTCCGATTCACCTCTTCAAAGTCCATCGGCTGGATCGCGGCCGGTATCGGGGTCACCTCCAAGAGCCAGCCGGGCCGCCCGCGGTGGTCCGGGGCCCGCTCGGCTCTGACCTTGGTCGGGTCCGACAGCAGGTCGGCGAACGACCCCCGGTAGGCGAGGGGGTAACTGAAGCCGATCGCGTGTAACGGGCTGCTGGCGATCGGCCTGACCCGCCCGCCCCCGTCCTCGAGTGCGACCTGCTTGGCCACTGGCCTGATGTCGGTGTACGTCGCCCCGTCGAAGTACCACCGCACCGGGACGCCCGCGGTGCGGCCGTTGCGGGACTTGGTGTCGAAGACGCGCAGCCGGGGCGGGTCGGACCAGTGCTCGAACTCGCACACCTCTCCCCCCTCCTGGTACGTCACCGGACCCGCCGGGTCCGCCGTCCGGAGACCCCCGGATGCGAGGTCGTGGCTCGTCCCCCGTACCCGCGCCGACTTGATGCCGGCGTACTGGCTCGTGACGGCGGAAATCACCCGTTCGGCGGACGGCTCGGCTCCCCATGCGCCCGCGCCGATCAGCACCAAGGCAGCAACTCCGCAGATCGGCCTCACCAACGTCGCGGCGGTGCTGTGCATATGCGCTCCGAACACAGGTTCACTGCGGCTGAATCGGTTCGCCACCGTTCGGGGTTCCCATCGCTCTCCAGGCGGCCAGATCAATCTGGTCGGAGATGAAGACCGTGTGGCCGTCGGCGAACGCCACGTTGACCCCCCCCGGGTGGTTGCTGCGAGCCGTTATGAGACTCCACCCCACGAGCCAGGTGGTGTTGCAGTCAAGCAGCCTCGAGTTCGGCGGGTACAGGTGCGCGTACTGCGCGTGCCGGTCGGACCCGCGTAGCCACGTCCAACCCGCGTGCGAATCGGCTTCCACAGGGACGGCAGGCGGGACCTGAGCTTGCGTACATGCCAGGCCGAGTTGCTCGGGGTGCGCGGCGATGTTGAGCAGGTTGCGGCGACCCCGTCCGCCGGGCGCCCCGACGAGCCGTTCGGAGAAGAGGGCGGTGTTGCTCAACCCGTCGGTGATGTGAATGAGACGCCTCGGTAGCGGGTCATTCTCCACGGTGGGTGAGTTCAAGGTGACAACGAATTTACGCCCGACAGAGATGCGGTAGCTGTTCGCCCCAGGGCGCGCCTCGCCATCCGCCGGACAGACAAGAATGGGAATTGTTCGGGTCAGGAGTGGTCTGTTCGCGGCGCTAGCAACTGGCGGCCCGCCATCGCCGTCGAGCGATTGATCAGACCAGTCGATCGCCCGAAAAGTATCTCCCGCTTCGAGATGCGGGAGCAGCTTGCTCTGTGCGGAGAAGCACGAGTAGTCGCCGTCCTTGATCCCGCACCAACTCAGGGGGATTTCCCCCGCCGCCTGTTCGAACGTGTGCGCGGCCAATGCCACCTGGCGCAGCGAGTTTTGACAACTGCTACGAGCGGCAGCGGCCCGGACCTTCTGCACGGCCGGCAGCAGCAGGCCGACAAGGACGGCCAAGATCCCGATTACCGCGACGACCTCGAGGAGAGTCATCCCCTCGCGCCGGGCGATGGCTTCGAGCCGTGCGGGCCGTCCTAGCCGTGGGGTTTGCATTCCTAGCTCTCAAGGTCTCATAGAGACTGCGGACAGCCCCAAACGCATGGCACCTTCCGTGTCGGCCTGGCTGGGTGCCGGCAGAGCAGGATTAGTGTCGATTGCGTTGATCAACTGTTGTGCAGAGTTGCACAGAGTTGCAAAACATATAGTCAGATAGAAATACGTCCAACCATTGATAAATTTTTGAAGATTATCTGCTCCTACCTCCCACTTGTCAAGGGTGACCTGGGGGATTTTTTGCTTTCGCGCCGGGCCCGGGATTCGCGCCGGGGATGAATAGGCCGGATCCTGATAAGGACGGGCGATGGGCTCTTCGCCCTGTGCATACCGGGGCTACGCCCTCCCATCCGCCCTTGGATTCATCGTCAGGCCAGGTCGAACTGCTCTGCCTCGTCGGGTGACATCCGGAGCCGCCAGCGCCGCGGGCCGGCGGGCGAGTCGGGGTTGCTCGGGCAGTACGTCAACGACCGGCCGTACGTCGCGTCGTCGTTCCTGAGTGTGGCGATCGCGCAGGTGTTCGGGTCGGCGCTGGCCGGGGGCTGCAAGGGGAAGCCGGAGCTGGCCGACACCCCGATCCCGCTCACCGCCCGGGTGGCCGCCCTCCCCTGCCGCCGCGGCGGCGAGGTATTCCTGCGGAAGCTGTTCGAGCCGCTGGGGTATCGGGTCACTGCCACCCGCCACCCGCTCGACGAGCGGTTCCCGGAATGGGGCGACGGGCCCTACTTCACGGTCGACCTCTCGGCCACGACCCGGCTCGCCGACCTCCTGTCGCACCTGTACGTCCTCGTCCCGGTGCTCGACGACGAGAAACACTACTGGGTCGGGCCCGACGAGGTGGACAAGCTGCTCCGCCACGGCGAGGGTTGGCTGGCCGCGCACCCCGAGAAGGAGGCGATCACCGCCCGCTACCTCCGCCGGCACGGGCAGCTGGTGAAGTCGGCGCTGGCGAAGCTCGCGGCCGACGACGAGACCGACCCGGACGACGCGGCCCACGAGCACGGGGCGGCCGAGGAGCAGCTGGAAGAGAAGGTGAACCTGCACGAGCTCCGGCTGGCCGCGGTGCTGGGAGTGCTGAAGGCGGTCGGGGCCGAGCGGGTGGTAGACCTCGGGTGCGGGGAAGGGAAGCTGCTCCGGCTGCTCGCGGGCGAACCGCAGTTCGCGGAGGTGGTGGGGCTTGACGTGTCGGCCCGGAGCCTGGAGATCGCCAAACACCGGCTCGACCGGTTGCGGCTGCCGCCGGACCGGCGGGACCGGGTGAAGCTCCTGCACGGGGCGATGACGTACCGCGACGCGCGGATCGAAGGGTTCGACGCGGCGGCGGTGGTGGAGGTGATCGAACACCTCGACCCGCCCCGGCTGGGCGCGTTCGAGCGGGTGCTGTTCGGGTGCGCGCGGCCGGGACGGGTGGTCCTGACCACGCCGAACCGCGAGTACAACGTGCGGTTCGAGAACCTGCCTGCCGGAAAGTTCCGGCACGCCGACCACCGGTTCGAGTGGACGCGAGCGGAGTTCCGGGCGTGGGCCGAGGCGGTGGCGGCGGAGTACGGGTACGCGGTTCAGATCGAACCGCTCGGCGGGGTCGATGCGGAGGTGGGCGCGCCGAGCCAGATGGGGGTGTTCACGCGGGGGTAGGTCGTGGCGCGGGGCCGCTTGCGAAGGCAGTGTTAATCCATTGTCACCCGCGTCCCGAACCGCTCCCGCAACGCGTCGGCCCCGTTCTGTCCGATCGGGTTACTTCTCAGGTTGAGATCCCGCAGGCCGGTAAGGTGCGGCGAATCCGCCAGCGCCCTCGCCCCTTCATCGCCGATCTGGTTATGAGTCAGGCCAAGCATTTCGAGCGATTTCAGGTGTTCGGCCGCAGCCAGCGCCACTGCCGCGCGGTTGGTTAACAGGTTGTCCGACAGATCGAGCAATGTCAACCGGGTCAGGTGCGGCTGCCGACAGATCGCCTCGACCCCGTAGTCGGCGACCCCGTTCGACCGGAGCCCGAGTAAGGTGAGTCGGCCGGCGGGTGGATAGGCGACAAGGATGAGCGTGCCGTCCGGACCGATCCGATTCCCGCTGAGGTCCAGGGCTGTGAGGGCCGGGAGCCGGTCGGAGTCGGCAAACGCCCGCGCCGAGTGGATCGACAGGCCGTTGTCCGTCACGTCCAGGGACCGCAGGTCGTTCAAGCACGACGACCCGCACAGCTCGGCGAAGCCGGCGTCACCGAGGTCGGCGCGCCCCAGGCTCAGCCGCCGCAGGTTTCTCAGACTGGGCGAACCGGCGAAGGCCTGCGCACCCGTCTGCCGGATCGCGACGTCGGACGTACTCAGGGAGCGGAGGCCGGTGAGCCGACGACAACGGGCCAGCGCGGTGAAGTCGTCGAAGCTGATGACGGCCCGACCGATGAAATGCAGGTCGATCAGAGACTCCACGAGCGGAGTCTTCAATACCATGCCCAGCTGTCTGGGGATGAGCTCCCGGAAGACCATCCCCCCGACCCAGGCGTACATCTCGGATTGGGCGACCGCGAGCCCCGCCTTTGATACCAATTTCGTGACAACGACCTCGGGGTAGAGCAACCCGCGGGTGAATGTTGGCTCGGACACGGGGAACAACAGCCCGGCCGGAGACAGCAGCCCGACCCAAGTCTCCCGATTGCCCCGCCATAACTCCAGTGAGCGACTAAAAAGGTCCGCCCGCCGCGGGTCGTTGCCCGACAACCGGTCCCGTTCGACGAGCGCCCGGAGCCATTCCCCGCGGGCGACATCCGCCGGGTCGGGCTGCTCCTGGAGCCAGTCGGCGAGGACGAGCCTGGGGGTGTCGTCGTCCGGTTCGGCCTTCACGGCGTTCAGGAGGGCGAGCAGGTCCGGCCGGGGCGGCGGGAGGGCGAGGACGTTCGGCATGTCCGGACCGCGGCGGGGGAAGTTCGTAAACCACGCCGGAGATCGTACCTCGTTCCGGACGAAACACCAACCTCGCTGGCGGAGACGGACATGGACCTCGGACTGACCGGGCAGGTGGCGGTGGTGGTCGGAGGCGCGCGGGGACTGGGGCACGCGATCGCGACCGCGTTCGCCGCCGAGGGTGCCCACGTCGCGCTCCTCGACGTCTCGGCGGACGTGTCCGCCGCGGCGGAGCAGCTGGCCCGCGACGGGGCGACCGCCGCCGGTCACGTCGTCGACGTTACCGATTACGCCGCGGTGCGGGCCGCGGCGGACGCCGTCCAGGCGCGGTTCGGGCGGGTCGATCACGTCGCGTTCGCGGCCGGGATCGGGTCGGGGAAGTTCGGGTTCCCGTTCTGGCAGCTCGACCCGGCCGACTGGCCGCGGGTGCTGGCCGTGAACCTCGTCGGGGCCGTCAACGTGGCTCATGCGTTTGCCCCGGCGATGGCCGAGGCCCGGTCGGGCACGATGGTGTTCCTCGCATCCGTGGCAGGTCAGATTGGATCGCAGACCGACCCACCCTATAGCGCGTCCAAGGCGGGGCTGATCAACTTCGCCCAGTGCGCGGCGAAGGACCTCGCCCCGTTCGGCGTGCGGGTGAACGCGCTCAACCCCGGGATGGTGAAGACGCCGCTGAACCGCTCGGTGTGGCAGGCGTGGGCCGACCGCCAGCCGCCGGAGGCCCGGCAGGATTACGAGTCGTGGACGGCGGAGAAGATCGCCAAGCTGGTACCGCTGAACCGCTGGCAGACGCCGGAAGACGTGGCCGCGATGGCAGTATTCCTGGCCTCGACCCGGGCGGCGAACGTCACCGGCCAGACGATCAACGTGGACGGCGGCTACGTGATGCACTGGTGAACGAAACCGCGGCGGGCCGGGGAGGGGAGCCCGGCCCGCCGCGAGGAGGGAGGAGAGGAGGGGTGGGTGATCCGGGTCACACGCCGAGCGCGGCGGGGGTGCGGTCGGTGGTCCGGGCGACGGGCCGGCTCGGGCGGGCGGCGTCGCTCAGGATGTCGTCCTTCACCCGGCGGGTGAGCCGGAGGACGAACGCGGCATCCCGGAGGAGCTGCTCGGCCTCGGTGGTCTTGGTGGTCTTGGCGGTCCGGGTGGCGGTGGTATTCAGGGTCATGGCTTGCTCCGTGCCGTTGGTTACTTGTGTCGTGTACGACATTCACCAAAGCAGCGAGTGTGCCAGAGCAGTGATCGACCGGCGGGAATTCTCGGCGAGACCTTCGAAGTCTCGGCGGCAACAGGGGTTTGAGAAGCCGGCAGGTTTTCGGTCCGAACCTGGGTCCGGTTGTAGGGGTTGTAACTCCTGCCACTTGAGGGAAAGGGTACAAAGCACGGTTGGCGAACGTACATGGTCGGGTAATCAGCTGTGGGACTGTGCGGGGAATGTGTAGCTCAGTGGCTGTGCGAAAACGCAGTGTGAGCCCGTATAATGGGTTATGAGAACCCGACGCTATCCGACCGACCTAACCGACGCACAATTTGCCCGGCTTAAAACCTTTCTTCCCCCGGCCAAGGGAACCG
>JAQGHQ010000166.1 GCA_028288765.1 Gemmataceae bacterium
GGCGTTGCCCGGGGCTATGCGCTCCCACCCCGTTGGGGTGAAAACCATACCCCACCGCGGATTTCGACAACGCAAGCCGACTGCACGCTCCGGCCGTTCCGATTTCTTCACCCCCTCTCCGCGAGCGGTCGTTTCTGGGGTGTCGGGGGCGAAGAAACGACCGCTCGCGGAGCGAGCGGACTACTTTCCAGAGCAACCTTTGAAAGACCCTGGTCGAGGCCGGCACCCTTGTCGGGGGAGGGAGTGAACTTTATCCTGGAGACGTCAGGCCAAGTGGCGGAATGGCAGACGCGCTCGACTCAAAATCGAGTACCCAAAAGGTGTGTGGGTTCGAGTCCCACCTTGGCCACATGCCCATCTGTACAGTATGCGACAGGAGAGGACAGGATCTATCCGGAAGCTACGAATGCCGGAGTTTGCTCGGTTTCTGTCCTCTCTTGTCCTTCATTGCCGGTTCCGGCCCATCGCCCGGGTTGTTGACGTAGACGAGCTTAGTGATCCGGTATCGCCGCCGGATCACTTCGTACACCAGACCGTTCCCCTCACTCGTCGCCCCGCCCGACCACCCGTCGTACTTGTTTCTCACCAAGACTACGGCCATCGCTCCCACTCGCTGGTTTTGCCCTCCCCGAACCCGGGGTACAGGCATAAAATAGCGCCGGTTCAGCAGGTAATTGCCGAGCGCACCGGACCGGCCGAGTTACGGCTTATCACCCCGGGGAACTGACGTTGGTGGATACACCCCCGCCGACGTTCCCGCCCACTGCAACAGACCCATCGCCCGTTGCGTTTACCACATTCCCCCCGATCTTCGTACCGATCGCGGCGAGCAACTGCCGGATTTCCGCAACAAAGGCAGTGTCCGCGAGAAGAAGTTCGTCAATTTCGACTTCCAGTGCGGTTTGTTTCTTGCTGTTCTCCGGGTCGGCAGCTACGCGCTCTGCCGCCTTCTTTGCTGACTCTGTACCACTGATCCGCGACCATAGGCGGCAAGCAACGTCAGATGCACCCTTCCCGATCCGATCAACGAGTGACTTGCGTGCTACTTCTGTAATGTCTTTCCCTGTCTGAACGAGAACAGGCAGGGCCGGCAGGAGGTAGGGAAGGATTGCTGCTGCATTCGGAATAATGTCCATTGAATCCTCTATTATATGAGTAGCATTAGAGAGAAGCTTAGCTGGGTATGAGGATTAGTGGTAGATTAAAAACACCATGTATATTCGCATGAGCCGCTAGTCTGGCGCGCCATTTCAGCAATGACTCTTCAAACGAGTCACATATTATACCGTCTAATGTACCACAAATATCTTTAGCTAATGACCAGCATTTCATCGCAAACAGTGTATCGCCGCGATCGAAATGTGAATACACTGCCATGCACATCATAAGTCCGGCCGTCAAGTATATACCATTTGGTACATTACTTTGCAAACCCAAAGATACTACGCTTACGCTTGTTTTTTTAACAGCCTCTTGCACAGCATTATAGAAAAACTCCATAGAGGCTGTTATAAATTGGCGAGCAGCCTCCGTCTCCCCCGAGACTGCATACTGACTTTGAATCCACGTGCCTACTTCTGCATAAGCTTGCATGGCCCGGTCTAACTGTCCTCTGTCGTGTATCGATCCTCCACTAGCTATAGACGTACTAATGCTCAGCAGGAACTGTGTAAATCTGTCCGCATGGCGGTGTGAGGCAAGTGCGAGTCTTTTATCGGTATCCGCGAAGTATGGGTGAACAGAGTCATACACAAACACTTTTCTAGCTATATCACGCAATAAATCGTGTATTTGATATCTATTATCGGCAGTATTAAACAGCAGCAAATTCCAATCCAGAAGGCGGCTCAGCGACTCTTTGGTACATGTTTCGTTCAAATCAAGAATGTAGCTGGCCTCGCTTTCATCGAAGGCCCCAGGAAATACGGAAAGCATTTGCCATGTTGCTGCTAGATCTGGCATTTCCCTTGCCAGCTGGGCTGCGCTCATCGAAAGCACTACTTCAACGTCCTTTGCAGGATCTGACTCAATTTTTAGGTGATCTAATCGACTCTTCTCTAAAGCATTAATGTAGCTGGCTATCGTCCAATTCATATGCCCCTTTAAGTAGCTCCCTGCTACATTTAGCGCAAGGGGGAGATGGCTACATAACTTTGCAAGTGTTTGCAGATCTTCATTCGTAGCTCTACCGAACGGCAAGAGGGTCCGCAGCAGCTTCACACTCTCTTTAGGCGTCATCTCACCGAGTCGAATCGCTTCTACACCATCAAGCGAATCCAACGTGTATCGGCACGTTATGATAAGACCGCACCCTTCGGGGGGTAGAAGCGGACGCACCTGATTCGCATCGCGAGCATTATCTAGTAAGAACAACACCTTTTTTCCCGCAAAAGTGTTGCGATACTCACGAGTGATCGCATCTAAGTCTCGAGGCAATTCGGTGGCAGTTGGATGGTAAGCCTTGATAACCTCTATCATCACTTGTTCGGGGGGCAATGGCTCAGTCGTTCCCCTTAGATCAACAAAATACTGACCATCGGGGAACTTCACTTTTAGCTGGCTACTGATGTATACCGCTAGCGTTGTCTTTCCAACGCCTCCCATTCCTTTCAGTGCAGTAAGGGCCACCTTTCCTCGTTTTACAGCATTCAAGAGCTGCTTTAGTTTCCGCCTCTCTTCTCCTCGCCCAATGAATTGCGTATCCTTTAGTGGCGTTGGCAGCTGTTGAACACGTCGTTCGGTACTTTGCGACTGCATCGGCCGCCAAAGGTTTATGTTTACGTTTCCGTGAACATTACCCCCGATTGCGGCGCTACCGTCACCAGAAGCAGTTAGTTCGCTGCCAAAGGCATCTAAAGGCGTGCTCATGCTTTTCCCCCACCAATACGGCCGTTCTCAGCGTAAGGGCTAAGACCTATGATTACCGTGTTGCCCTTCAGTTGCAACGTCTGTACACCTTGTTGCCAGTGCCCCGCTAACGCGAAATGCCCCAGTGGCGATATCACGGGGGCATTTGCTCAGCTCTAACGCCTTTGGTAATCAAGACTTGCCGAGCACCAAATCGACTACCCAGCTACCGCGGGCAAGCGGCTTCGACTCCCGAAGGTAGCGGATCAGCTCCACACCCCGGCAGCCCACGGTCATCAGCTCATCGGAAAGTTCGGAGAACCGCGAGAAATCCCGCGAGTCGTACATCTCCCGGGCTATCGACACGGCGGCATTCGTCCGCCACGCAGGATTGAAGTTCCGGGCAGGAACGGGTTGCCGAACACGTCGCGGAGCAGGGCCGCGTGAAACGCCCCTTCCGCCTCGTACTTCTCCTTTGCGTTCGGCGTGGCACCCCCGAACATCTTTACCTGGACACGGCACGTGAAAGCTTTTACGGGGTATGGTAAGCGGTCAGCCCCACGGATTGATCAGCGCCGCCCCCGTGAACCGGACGGTCCCGAGTCTGGCAGCGTTGAAAAGAGCGCCCGAGTCGAAAGCGGTGTAGAGATCCTGCAGAGTGGTAAAGAACGTCTGAACCTCGGCCTGCCCGGACCCGAGCTTCCATTCCCCCCAGTTCGGGTCGAAGACGTGCAGGTGACCGCTGTGGAAAACTCCCGAGTGGGAACGGTAGGTACAGATGGCATGGCCCTTGCCAGCGGTACGGTTCTCCGACAGCCCGATGACCGAGTACCGCCCCACCACGTTCACTTGCGTCTCGATCTGGTTGATGATGTTGCTCGTGTGATTCCTCGCCTCGCCATCGAATGCGAGCGAGAACCCGGACAGGGTCGCCGCCATCGCCCCGCTCTCGACCTCGTCCATTGTCGCGATCGCGCCACTGACGAACTGTTGCGCCCGTGCGAGCGCCGTGGTCGCGTAATTCCGTTGGGCCTGCTTGGCCCGGGCGCTCACCCCTGGTTGCTTGAGGATGTCAATGCGATTGCTCACCGACTCCGTGTGATTGATGTTGTACCTCAGTATCCAGATCGAACAGTAGGCGTAGCAGACGTTCCCGCCTTTCACGAAATTGGCCATGTCGAATTTGACACGCGACTTCTTGTCCAGGCGAGTGAGTGCGGCCTTCGCTGCGGCTACGTCTGGCACGTGAAACTCCCTGACCCGGGCGGGCTCTCGAAGCTGGTCCGCCGCGAGTGGGTTCGTGGCAATCGGCGTACCGCACTCCTGTTACTCCGTCGCGAGCGGGTTCCTATCATCGTGCAAAAAGAAAGATCCAGTTCGCCCTTTGGGGGTTCGCCTCCGGATTCCGGAGCCGGGGTGCGAGCTTTGTCGGGTGGGCACCGCCCACCTCTGGCCTCAGGTCTTGGTGGGCAGTGCCCACCCTACATGAGAACCGTCCGGAAGCCCGAGGAGAACCCCCCTTTGGGTAGGATCAGAACAAACTCGGCTGCCTGAGCAACCCCTCCAGTGTCGTGCGGACGCGATTCAGACGATCCCGGTTGCTTTCCTCGTGCGGCTAGAGATTTTGTATCATTCGAGCGATCGATCAGTCAATCTCAGGAGCCGCATCGGCTCCCCATCCTGGTCACCGGTCTACCCTCTCTCCGTTGTTCTTTCGCATACTTGCCCGAGCCCGTCTCAATCTCTCCGCTCCCCGACTGGTCGAGCTCGCGGCGGGCGATCTCATGCCCTCCGTCCGAATCCCGGGCACTATTGCGAAATCGCGAAGGATCAAGCGGGAAAGTCGTTGACCGCAACCGCGTACCGGACCAAACTATTCTCCGGGTCGATGTCGAGACCTGACAGCGCAGCTGTGTTGGAACGATCGACCTCCACACCCACCTACCGGCCATGAACCCACGGGCCAATCACGCGCAAAAGGGGAACGTATGACCGTCCGCCATCTCCTGGCTGGCAGCTCGCTGCTGGCATTCTGCCTGATCGCACCCGTCCGAGCTCAGGACAAGAAGGACGACAAGCCAAACCCCTCCGTCAAGCTGATCAACCGCGACAACGACCGGCACAAGCAATTCCTGAAAATCGTGGCGAAAGGCGAAGCCGACGTGATCTTCCTCGGGGACTCCATCACCCAGGGCTGGGAAGGGGCCGGCAAGAAGGTCTGGACCGAGAACTTTACCCCTCTCAAGGCGGTCAACCTCGGCATCGGCGGGGACCAGACCGGTCACGTCCTCTGGCGGATCACCGAAGGGAAGGAACTGGAGCCGATCAAGCCCAAGGCGGCGGTCATCATGATCGGGACGAACAACATGGGGGCTCACTCCGCCGAGCAGATCGCCGGGGGCGTCAAGGCCATCGTCGAGGAGATTCAGAAGCAAAAGCCCGAGATGAAAATCCTCGTCCTCGGCATCTTCCCGCGCTCGGCCGAAGCCACCGGTAAGTACCGCGATAAGATCAAGACGGCCAACGGGATCATCTCCAAGCTCGATGACGGGAAGGCGGTCTTCTACAAGGATATCGGCGAGAAGTTCCTCGAGCCCGACGGCTCGCTCGACAAGAAGATCATGCCCGATTACCTGCACCTCAGCCCGGCGGGCTACGAGATCTGGGCGACGGCCATCAAGGGCGACGTGGAGAAGCTGTTGAAGAAATGACCGCCGTGCCGCCTCTCGACAGGCCGCCCCTGGGCTCCCGCCCTGCGTGACCAGCTGTCAAACGGTTGTGTCCCCCCCGGTTTTGTTCCCGGGTGGGACCGTCGACTGGTCTGGTAATCCCGTCCATTACCACCGGCGTTTCTCGCCCTTACAGGACGCGCAGGTGCCGGTGTCGCCGCACTTCTCGCACACGAGTGTGTCAGTACTCGAAATCGTGTCTCGTCGAGCCGCCCCCTGGCACGAAGGACAGCGACCCGTTCCGGAACAGATCGGGCAGATGGGCGGCAAGGCCCCACAGTTGACGCACCGGACGGAGGACGTCGGGTTCGGCCGCCGACAGGTCGGGCACGGGACGAGTGGCATCATCGCCTCCGAATCCACATCACGGACCGAATAGCGACGGGGTCAGAGGGAAATACTATCGGGAAAGTAACCCAAACGAATTGTCTTTGCAATAATGCCTTTTCGACCGGGAATGGCTTATCCGGACGCGGCCGAGCTCCCGCCGAATCGCACAGCGTCGCCGGTCGATCGGTGATTCGTTTCCCGCAATGTGATCGTGCGCCAGCCAGAACCTGGGCAGTCGGCGGCCATGCTCATCACCCCGTACTTTCCGGTCGCACGCCACCTCTCACGTCATCCTCCCAGGGCTATTTCCGTTCAACTTCAGGAGTTTGGTCGTCCTCACCCTGGCAATTCGGCGGTGGCACACGGCATGCTAATTGAGAACGGGTAAAGGATGACCCACTCGAACATGACGGAAGCGGTTTTCGGACCTCGCCCGATGAGCGATGCCCGGAGTTCACTCGCGGTCGCATGACACCGGAACCGGTTTCGCCACTCACCCGCGCCCATCACCTTTGATCCGCCGTGGTTCTCGCTGCCGGCCTACCGTGCAACACTTGAGCTTATTTACTCGTTTTCTCCGAAATCGTGGATTGGGATAACCCAATAACCGATACAACCGTACCCGCCCTTCAGCAGGGCATGGGAAATCGACACCCCACCCGGTGGACAGCGTGGGTAAGCGAGTCTCATTCTTTCTGCAGGTGGGGGGCATGAAGTCACCAATCCCGTTCCTGCTCCTGCCGGGTTTGATTGCCCTCAGCGGCTGCCTGTATCAGGCCCGAGAGGCGACGGACCACTCCGTCCGGGAGCTGGCCGCCCGACCGTACGACGTGATGCCGGCTGCGATGCGGTCATCGTCGCGGCCTGGGGCGACCGGGCAGGAGAAGTCACTCACCCCCGGCCCCGAGAAACGGCCCGGTGAGGACGGGAAACCCACGGACGTCCATCAGGTCGACGTCCAGGCCACCGCCTACATGGAGGCGGTTCAGGACCCCAAACAACCGGCCGCCAGGTTCCAGCTCACCGTTCCGGAGGCCATCCCCGGGTCCGAGGCCCCGCTGCTCAAATTGCCCCCCGATCCCGCCGCCCAGCGGGAGGTGCTTCGGAAGCTGTACACGGAACTCCCCCCCCTGCCCGAGGAAACGCGACCGCTGCCGGGGCCGGGCGGCAAGCAATACACCCTGGCCGACTTCCAGCGGATCGCGGCGGAGAACAGCCCGGCCCTTCGGCAGGCGGCGGCGGACGTCCACGCCGCCCGGGGCACCATGATCCAGGCCTCGACGTATACGAACCCGAACGTCGTAGTCGGCGTCCAGCCGTCGAACGACAACTCGACGGCCGGCGCCTTCGGGTTTCAGTTCGACCAGAAAATTATTATGGGCGGCAAGTTGCGGCTCAACACCGCCGCCGCCCGGAAGGACCTGGATAACGCCGAACTGGCCCTGAAACGGGCCCGGAGCGACCTGGCCACTCAGGTCCGCAACGCCTATTACGCATTGCTGGTCGCCAAGGAGACCATGCGGGTGACCCGGGCGCTGGCCGGCCTCACCGACGAGGTCTACCGGGTGCAACTCACCCTGACCGAGCGCGGGGGCTTCGGCGCCGCCTACGAGCCGGCCCCGCTCCGCGCCCAGGCGTACTCGGCCCGGCTGGCGTACAAGCAGTCGACCGCGACCTACATGTACGCCTGGAAGCAGCTGGTTGCGACCATCGGGCTGCGGCAACTGCCCCTGTCGGAGGTCGCCGGCCGGATCGACGCGGCCATCCCCTACTACGAGTACGACAAGGTCCTCGGCCAGGTGCTGCGGGCCCACACCGACGTGCTGGCCGCCCGCAATTCGATCGACAAGTACCGGTACACTTTGAAAGTCAATCAGGTGAGCCCTTATTATCCCGACATCGACTTACAGGGCGGGTTCTACCACGACTTCGCCTTGAGCCCGTTCGGGATGTACCACCTCTTCTCGGTCAGCGCCCCGATCCCGGTTTGGGACCAGAACCGGGGGAACATCCTCGCGGCCGAATCGACCCTGGCCCGGGCGATTGAGGAACCGCACCGGGTCGAGGTGATGCTGACCAACAACCTGGCGATGACGTACACGAACTACAAGACGAACCTGGACGCGGTGGAATATTACCGCCGCTACATCCTGCCGGACCAGGTCCGGGCGTACCGCGGCATCCTGGAACGCCGCCAGGTCGATCCGGGGGCCCAGTTCAATGACTTGGTGACGGCCCAGCAGACCCTGTCGACGGGTGTGACCACCTACCTTGGTCTGCTGAGTTCCCTCTGGCAGGGCGTCGTGTCCGTGGCGGACCTGCTCCAGACCGACGACCTGTTCCAGACCGCCGAGGTCCGCGGGCTGCCCCCCCTGCCCGACCTGGAACACCTGCCGCCGTTGCCCTGCTGCCACCCGTTCGGCGAAACCGGGGCGACCCCGCCCGCGGCCGGAGCGGTCCCGCCGGACAGCCCGACCCGGCCACTCCCGGCCGGCCCGCAACTTCCCCTTCCCCAGCCAGTGCCACCGGCCGCCGGGCCGACGATGCTGCCGCTCTTTCGCCGGCCGGAACCGGCCTCGGCCGTGATCCCCCTGCCCGATCCCCCGCCCCTGGTCGACCCGGCGGTCGTGCCGAGCGTCGCGCCCGTGGTGCCGTGGCAACGGCCCGGCATACGACCGGCAAGCGGTTGAGTCGATCGATCGGCGACTCTGACCCGGATCAGTCCTCGAGGCGACGCAAGGGATCAGGAGACACGGAGATGACCCGTCCGGTGCCGAACCTGGTGTTCGTTGCGATCCTGACAGCGGGGCTGTCGGCGTCGACCGGCCGGGCCCAAGTCCCCGCCGCCCCGGCCCCGGCCCCCGCCCCGGGACCGGCGACGGCCACGGCCGCCCCCTCGCCCAACCCACTGGAAGGTTGGCCCCGGCCCCCCGACGAGCCGGGGTCGCTCTTCCGGCAGGCCCCCGCGCCGATGCCGTACGCCTGCGCCCCGCTGCCGGGACAGTATTTCGAACGGGACCCGCTTCTCGATCCGCCGCAGTTTCCTCAGCCGGGGTTCGTCGCCGGTGTCGAGGTCCAGGCCGTGGTGCCCCACATCTTCAACCAGCTGGCCAACGGGGCAACCGTCGGTCCGAACGCGATCGATTCCATCCGGGTGCCGGTCTCCGGGTTGAACTGGGGCGTTTCCCCCCGCGTCGAGGCCGGCTACCGACTGGGCTCGGGGTTCGGCGAATTCCTGTTGAGCTACCGCTACCTGGGCGTGACCGGGTCGAGTACCACTCCCCGACCGGACGGGCCCGCGAGCCTGCACAGCCGGTTCGACTTTAGCGTGATCGACCTGGACTATGCCAGCCGGGAGTTCACCCCGTGGGAGCACTGGGGAATGAAGTGGCGGGCCGGTCTGCGGATGGTATACCTCTTCTACGACACCCAGCTCGACCAGTCCTTCGGGCTCGCATCGGCCGGCAGCGGCATCCTGCAGGAACGGGCCTTCAACGACTTCAAAGGGTTCGGCGGCCATGCCGGGGTGGAGCTCGACCGCGACCTGAATCAGTATCTGCCGGGCCTCACCGCCGTCGCCAAGCTGGACTTCGGGAGCACGTTCTCCGGCCGGATCAAGCAGGGGGTCTCGCAGACGACGACGGCCCCGAGCTTCGCCTTCGGGGGAATCGATAACTCCCAAACGGTCCCGACCCTGGCCGGACAGTTCGGGCTGAGTTACGTCCCGCCCGGGTCCCGGCTCAATCTCTTCGTGGGCGGGCTTTATGAGTACTGGTGGAACGTCGGCCGGTTGAGTAGCTTCTCCGTCTTCTCGCGGGGCGAAATGTCGATCACCGGGATAACCGCCCGCTTGACATGGAACTACTGACGGGGTGTGGGTTTTGGATGAAGAGGGGGAGTGCTCGCCCGACAACCACACAGGTAGCGCGACAAACACCGTCCCTGGTCGCCCCCCGGACAGCGATTGCGGCGGGACGGTAGGTCGGTAAACCAGCGGGGGGGGTTGGAGCCGGTCGAAAGTCACATCTGGACTCCCGAATTGTCGCGTTGTTCCTGCCGGTCTGGAACTTTCGATCCTGGCGCGGTACACGTCCGCGCCCGTCTATCCGGGGATACCTATCCTCCCGGCAAGTTGGCACTGGAAATGCGTCCTCTATTGATAAGACAAAACGGAAAACACCGCCCCGAGTTCGGGCACGACAAGGCTGGACCGGGAAGTTGGTGTCCTCTCCTTGTGCCGTCGCTCGGATCGAGCCGGCCGAAGCCGAATCTATCCCATGAGCATGAGCACCGAGACATGTCTGATCCCCACTCTCCCTAATCCGCCAGGGCCCGCGAATGCGCCGGCGGCTCCGCAACCGGCGCGGCCTACCCGGGCGGAGACGATCAAGACGCTCGTGATCCTCCTGATCGCGACAGCCGTTCTGAGTATCGTCTTCGCGATGTCCCTGGGCTGGGAAATCCCGGGGATCACCACCACCCGGGCGAACCCAACCGCCCACCGCCCGGAGCCGTTGAAGGTCGAGCTGGTGAAAAACCCGGACGACCCCAAAACCCCGACCCACACGCTGTCGGTCCCCGAAGAAGTCCGGACGTCGCTCGGCATCCGGAAGGACGGGAAGGACGTGGTCGCGACCGCCACACTCCCGGCCACGAACCAGACGCTGTCGTTGCCCGGCTCGACCGCCCTCAACCCGGCCGGGATCAGCAGGATCCGGGCCCGGTTCGCCACGAACGGGACGGAGGTGGTCTCGATCGGCCAGACGGTGGAGACCTTCGCCCCGACTCAGGACCGCGAGCTCCGGCCGGGCGACACCGTCCGGGCCGGGGACGTCCTGGCGGTCTTCTACAGCGTGGACGTGGGCTCGAAGAAGAACGACCTGATCGACGCCGTCGTCCAGCTGAAGCTGGACCAGCGGGTTCTGGACAACATGGTCAAAGACCCGCTGGCCCTCGCCGCGGTTCCGAAGGTGCAGGTCCTGACCGCCGAGGCGGCGGTGGCCCGAGACCATAACGCCATCAACCGGGCCGTGAAGAACCTCGAGACCTGGACCATCCCGCCCGAGGACATCGAGGCGGTGCGGAAAGAAGCCGAGGAGATCAGCAAGAATAACGGCAAGCGCGACCCGGAGAAGGAAAAGCTCTGGGGCCAGGTGGTCCTGAAGTCCCCCATCAACGGGGTCATCATCGAACGGAACATCACCAAGAAAGAGATCGTCGTCGACAACACCATCAACCTCTTCCAGATCGCCGACGTCGACCGTCTCCTCGTCCTGGCGAACGCCCCCGAGGACGAACTGCCGCGGCTGAGGGACCTGCACCGCCGGGGCCTCTTGAAGTGGTCGGTCCGGACCGCCGGGGCGCCGGCGGCCACCGGCCTGCTCGGCCCGGTGGACGAGATCGGTTACCTGATCGACCCGAACACGCACACCGCCGTCCTCAAGGGCATCATCCGGAACGACGGGGGGGCGCTCCGGGCCGGGCAGTACGTCACCGCGGCCGTCGAACTACCCCGGGAGGAGAAGGTGGTCGAGGTCCCGATGGCCGCGGTCGCGGACGACGGCCGGCAGTGCGCGGTGTTCGTCCAGCCGGACCCGGCCAAGCCGGAGTACACTCTCCGCCGGGTGAAAGTCACACACCGATTCGACAAGACCGCGTACGTCAGCAGCGAGCTGACGGACGAGGACGTCGCCCTCGGGATCAAACAGCATCAGGAGTCCGGGCTCCTTCCGTTTTCTCCGCTCAAAGAGGGCGACCGGGTCCTTACGTCCGGAATCCTCGAACTGAAGAAGGAACTGGAGGACCGGGAGTCCACGAACGGGAAGAAGTAGACGAGCTGTCTCCTCATACAGGAACCCGGTGAAGGTCCCCTTTTCCCTCTGAGGGAGAGGAATGAGGGGAACGGCCCGGGTGGCGTGTCCACGGCTCGGCGGGGACATGTGAGCGCCCCGGATGCCGGATCCGGACCGGGTATTCGCCCGACCAACGTCGGCCATGTCCACCCAGAGCCGTGGACATGCCACCCAGACCAAGGTGACTGACTCAGTCGGTTCGTGGAGCAGGCTCAAGGTTCGCTTGGGGGACGGGTTTATCACCGCCCCGCAGGAACCGAATGGGAAGGCAGCTGTCAGACCCCGGGGTGGTTCCAGAGCTGGATTAGTCGAAAGCCGGGTTCACCGGAAGAGGTGTCGAGTTGGCTGACGGATGGCGGGGTCGTTGGGAGGTCGTTTCTGCCAAACGAACCCATCCACATCAATCCCTTACGGTCCGGGCTGCCTGTCGGAGGTCTGCGGCAGTAGGCAGGTATTGGTCTACCGATTCTGCAGTCGGCCACGTTCCCGTGCCGCCCGAAGGGGCGTCCGATAATAGCCAGGGGTCGAACCGGCGGAGCCGGCGCAACCCCTGGTAAGCTGTGCAAGGACCCGCACAGCGCCACACACCAGGGGTGGACCCCTGGCTATTATCGGACGCCCCTTCGGGCGCGCCAAAACGCAGAACTCGTTATCGAGCTGGTAGTTCTTCTCCTGCCGGGCGCCCGATTCTGTCAAACGAACCCAATCTACGTCGTTCGTTCGCGAGAAATAGAGGCTGGATTCGCTTCGCGGCATCGGCCCGCTTCTCACTCATCCATCAGTCCTGACGACTCATGACATAGGCTTGTTCATTCATGGTCCACAAACTCATCGCCCGGGCCCTCGATAACCCGCTGATCGTGATCTGTCTGGCCCTGGCGCTCGTGGGGTTCGGCATTTACTCGTATATCCACGTTAACGTCGAGGCGTATCCGGACCCCTCCCCGCCGATCATCGAGGTCGTCGCCCAGTACCCCAACGGGTCCGCCGAGGAAGTGGAGCGGCAGGTGACGGTCCCGCTCGAGATCACCCTGTCCGGAATGCCGCACCTGAAGTACCTGCGGAGCAAGTCGCTGTTCGGGCTGTCCCACGTGCGGACCCAGTTCGAGTACTCGCAGGACTACGACAAGGCCAAGCAGGACGTGGTCAACCGCCTCCAGTTCAGGCAGCCCCTGCCGGACGGGGTCATCCCGCAGATCTCCCCCCAGTCGCCCACCGGGGAGATCTACCGGTACACCCTCAAGAGCGCCCGGGATCCGCAGGGGCGGGATTATTACACCCTCAACGACCTGAAGAGCCTCCAGGACTGGGTGCTCGAACGGGACTTCCGGCGGGTCCCGCGGATCATCGACGTGACCAGCCGGGGCGGCACCGTCAAGCGGTACGAGATCCACCTCGACCCGGACCGGATGCGGCGGTACGGGATCACCCTCCAGCAGATCCAGACCACGCTGACCAACGCCAACGCGAACGCCGGCGGGGACTACGTGATCCAGGGCCCGGTGGCCATGAACGCCCGGAGCGTCGGCCTCCTCGGCGGCGGGCTCGACCCGGTCAACCAGATCCTGGGGATGACGGACCCGGCCGCGGCCGTCCGGACCCTCCGGGCGGAAGAGGCCCGGCGGCTCCGCGAGGTCCGCCAACTCGTCATCACCTCGACCAACAACGTCCCCGTCCTGCTCGAGGACATCGTCGAGGGCGGGCGCCTCCGCCCGGGCCAGGACCCGAACCGCGCGGGCGGGGTCGTGGTCGGGTATCAAACCCGGCTCGGCCGGTCCGGCCTGACGATCCCCGCCGACGGCCCGGACGGCCGCGTCCTCGCCCGGGACGAGGACGACAAGGTCGAGTGCGTCGTCCTGATGCGCAAGAACGAGGAAACGCTCCCCGCCCTGAAGGCCGTGAAGGAAAAAGTCAAGACGCTCAACGACCCGACCAACGGCCGGCTCCCCCCGGGGGTCGAGATCGAGACCTACTACGACCGGGCCGACCTGATCGGGGTCACCACCGAGACGGTGCAGGAGAACCTGATCCTCGGGATGGCGCTCGTGGCCATCGTCCTCCTCATGTTCCTGAGTAACGTGAAGAGCGCGGTGATCGTGGCCATCAACATCCCGCTCGCCCTTCTGTTCGCCTTTTCCGTCCTCTACCTCCGGGGCAAGTCGGCCAACCTGCTGTCGATCGGCGCGGTCGATTTCGGGATCATCGTCGACTCCTCGGTCATCATGGTCGAGAACATCTACCGCCGGCTCAGCAGCGGGGAGAACGCCCACCTCCCGGTCAAGCAGCGCGTCCTCCGGGCCTGCTTCGAGGTCGAGCGGGCCCTGTTCTTCTCGACCGCGATCATCGTCTGCGCGTTCGTCCCGCTCTTCACCATGCAGGGGGCGGAAGGCCAGATCTTCGGGCCGATGGCCGACACCTACGCGTTCGCCCTAGTGGGGGCGCTGCTCCTGGCCCTGACGGTATCCCCGGTCTTGTGCTGGGGGCTTCTGGGCCGCCTGAAGCCGGTCGACGACAACTTCCTGGTCACGTACATGAAGAACGGCTACCTGCGAAACCTCGAGGTGTGCCTCAAGTACCGCTGGTGTACCGTGGCCCTCTTCGCCGCGACCATCGCCGGCACCTACCTCTACGCCGCGCCCAAGCTCGGCCGCGAGTTCATGCCCGAACTCGAGGAGGGCAACCTGTGGATCCGGGCCGTCTTCCCGCTCAACAGCTCCCTCGACACCGTCGCCGCGAACACCCGCACGGCCCGGGCGATCATGGGCAAGTACCCCGAGGTCGAGACGATCGTGTCCGAACTCGGGCGGCCGGACGACGGCACCGACCCGTGCGGGTTCTACAACGTCGAGTTCTTCGTCCCGTTACGGCCCCAGAAGGACTGGCCGAAAGAGACGGACGAGACCAGCTGGCGGCGGTGGGTGACCGGCGACAAGCGGCCCCGGAGCAAGGCCGAGCTCGTCAAGCAGATGAACGCCGAGCTGGACCGGAACATTCCCGGGGTCGACTGGAATTTCTCCCAGAACATCCGGGACAACGTGATGGAAGCGATGTCCGGGGTGAAGGGCAACAACTCGATCAAGATCTTCGGCCCGGACCTCCAGAAGCTGGAGGACCTGGCGGTCCAGGTCCGGAACCGGCTGGAGGCGGTCCGCGGGATCACGGAAGTCGGGGTGTTCAGCATCAAGGGCAACACCAACCTCGAATTCCGGATCGACCCGGAGAAGTGCCAGCGGTGGGGCGTGAGCGCGGCGGACGTGAACGCCGTGGTGACCTCGGCCCTGGGCGGCCAGGCGTTCTCCTGGATGATCGAGGGGGAACGGAAGTTCGACATCTCGACCCGCCTGCCGGCCTGGCGGCGGGGGAGCGAGACGGCGATCCTGGACATCCCCGTCGACGTCACCAACAACACCGTGAGCCAGCAATCCGGGCCGGGGGTGAACCCGTCCCCCAGCGGGAGCGGGCAGGCCCCCCCGTCCCGGACCGGGAGCCAGGTCGACACCTCGAACCCGATCACCAACACCCCGCGGATTCGACTGCGGGACGTGGTCAGCCCGGTCGGGCCGACCGGGGCGCCCGACCCCGCCGGGTCGTTCGAGCGGGCCGGCGCCTCGACCATCTACCGCGAGCAGGGCCAGCGGATGATCGCGGTGAAGTTCAGCGTCCGCGAGCGGGACCTGGGCGGGGCGGTGGGCGAGGCGAAGGAGAAGGTCCAGGACCTCTTCACGTCGCCGTACCGGGCCGAATGGAGCGGGGAGTTCCAGGAGATGGAAGAAGCCGAGGGCCGGCTGATGATCATCGTCCCGGCGTCCCTCCTGCTGATTTACCTGCTGCTCTACATCGCCTTTCACTCGTTCGTGGACGCGTCCCTGGTCCTGGTCAACGTCCTGGCGCTGTCCCTGGGCGGGATCTGGGCGCTACTCCTGACGGACACGAACTTCAGTGTGTCGGCCGCGGTCGGGTTCGTGTCGATCTTCGGGGTGGCGATCATGGACGGGTTGTTGCTGGTGTCTTACTTCAACCAGAACCGGGCGCAGGGCATGCCCCTGCGGGAGGCGATCATGAACGGGGCGGCCGTCCGGGTCCGGCCGGTCATGATGACCGCCCTGACCGCCATCTTCGGCCTCGTCCCGGCCGCCCTCGCCACCCGGATCGGGTCGCAGACCCAGAAGCCGCTGGCCATCGTGGTGATCGGCGGGATGACCACCACCCTGTTCCTGACCCGGTACCTGATGCCGGTGCTCTACAGCTTCTACGGCCACCGGGAGCCACCGGCCGGGAGCGGCGGGATGGCCCACTGATCGGGCCGGGCAGGCGCAAGAGGGATTAATACTCGAAGTGCATCCGGACCCCACCCCCACCCTCCCCGCAACCGGGGAGGGAGCCGGACACCCCGGCGCCCGGGTCCGGTCTCCCCCCGGTTGCGGGGGGACCAAGGGGGGGTGGCCGCCGACCCCGTTCCCCCACCGGCCAGCCGCCTTTACACCGGCCGCCCTTTCCAGTATCCTATTAATTGCATACTGGCATGCAATGCATTCGCCCGGGCGCTCCCGCCCGGACCAACCCGCCCACCGAAAGGACCGACCGCAATGGCCACCGACCGCCAGCTCGCCGCCAACCGCGCCAACGCCACCCACTCGACCGGGCCCCGCACCCCCGACGGCAAGGCCGCCGCCAAGCGCAACCGCCTGGCCCACGGCATCCACTCGGACGCCCCCGTCGTCCCCGGGGAGTGCCCCGACGACTGGGACGCCCACCGGGCCGGCGTCCGCGCCT
>JAQGHQ010000233.1 GCA_028288765.1 Gemmataceae bacterium
GGCGGGTTGTAGTCCCAGGCGGGCGCCGCACGGTAGCGGGCCGCCTCCAGGCCGACCCACCCCAGCCGGTCGCTTGCCGCGGCCGGCTCGAACGGAAGGATCTTGCGCCATTCCGCAAGGGGCCCGATCGGGTCGCCGCGTCCCGGCTCTTCCTGTCGCATCACCTGCGCCTCCCTGACGAGTCTTGACCATCGCGGCCTTGTGCCGCAGGGTACTCCCAATCAACTCCGGTACGCGGGGCGTTGCTTCGGGAAGCACGTGAGCAGTCAGGGCAAGAGCGGTGCCACGAGCGTCGGGATGTGTCCGAAGGCCACCTGATGCCCGGCCAAGCGGTTGAAACCCCGCCTGGTGCCGCGAGCCGCAAGCGGTGCTTGGCCGTGCCGCCGTCGGGACGGCGGTCGAGAAATGGGCCGACCGGGGGACCATGGACCGGCGGGGGGTGGTACGAAAGTTGTCCGGTTGGCTAGAGGTGTGCCAGGGTTGGAGGGGATCCGGGCGGGGCGTTCGCGCTGGACGTGGTCGGACGGCCAGGCGTCTCCTCGTAGCGGCCGAGTTCACGCCTTCCACCGCAGTGAATGGGCTCGGTCGCGGACAGGTGTTCACCGACAGGGCGACGTTGCCGGCCTGGACCGACAGGAAGGTCATCTCGGTCCACTCGAAAGGCACGTCCAGCGCGAACGCCACGCGGGTCATCTCCTGGGCGACGGTGCCGGAGCGGACCGCGGCGACGAATGCCGGATCGAGAAACGGAACGGATAGGAATGATGCTCCGGATGTGACGCCGCGCCACAACGTCAACACGTAACTTCGTTGGCCCATCGTCAGCCGGCACCCGCCGCCATGAATGCTAGGCCCAAGAACGACGCCCCCGCTGTCTTCCGGGACTCACCGCACGGCACTTTGGTCCGCGACTACTACCTCCATGTGATTCTCGAAACCTTCGACGCTTGGGACCCCTCCCGCCCCGTGCCGAGCTGTCCCGCCACGCCATCCTCCATGGACGGGCGACCGCATAGCCGCGGCTCGCCCTCGTGGCTGCCCTTCTGACCGCATGTGACGCCCGGACCCCGCTCCGGACGACCTGCC
Source organism: Gemmataceae bacterium (assembly GCA_028288765.1). Taxonomy (GTDB): domain Bacteria; phylum Planctomycetota; class Planctomycetia; order Gemmatales; family Gemmataceae; genus Urbifossiella. Next base: position 1,087 of record JAQGHQ010000233.1, read on the forward strand.
GGATGTCCGGTTTCAGGTCCGGCACCCATCTCCGGAGCCACGTCGATTCCTCTGGAAGGTCATTCCTGGAATGATGTCGTGCCCGAACACCCCACCAGAGGTGGCCATGCACCCCATGCAGGCGGAACTCCACGATGCACAGGCTGAACTGTCGTTCCTTCTCCAACTGTTTCTCCCCGCCTGGGCAGAAAAGGTTCGCTTGGCATGGCCGGCCTCGGACCGGAGCCACGAGTCGGGCTGGGTCAGCTACGTCTTGGCGGTCGTCGCATGCCGGCTCGCCACCCATTCGGGTGAACCGGCTGCTGCGGACGCTGCGGCTCGCCAGCTGGTGGACGCACACGACGGCCTCAGGGGAACGGCATACGCCGAGCGGGCGGGAGACATCTGGGCTGTGGCGATGGAGGCGGAGGAAGCGGATGACGCCGCGGTGCTGATCGTCGCTGCGGAGGAGGTTGCCGCCGCGGCCCGGCGTCTGGGCGAGCGGGAGCCGATGTACCGGGTCGTGCTCCTGCCGCTCATGAGTTCCGTGAACGATCAGCTGCAGTCCGCCCGAGAGCAACTCGAACGGGCGGAGCACGAGGCCGAAGGCGTGCTCGTTCAGCTTCAGATCGCGGTTCTCACCTCGGTTCGTCGCGTGGAGAGTCCGTTCCTTACCCTCGTGGAAGCAGCCCACTATACCCGCCTGGAGCCGGGAACGATCTCGAACGCGATCTACCGCGGCGAACTTAAAAAGCAGAGCCGCCCCCGCAAGGTCGTGATCAGCCGCGATGAGCTCGACCGATTCATGGACTCCGATCCGCCAAAGAAACGACGCCTACGCCGGGGCAAGTGACCCGGCAGCGGGTGCGGCTCAAGCCGGGCCGCAACGCCAGCTCTCTTACGACAACCACCAAGCGGAGGACACGAAGATGGGACGGAAGTCGGCGTACCAAGTTCGGCTGCCGGACGGCCGGGACATCGGGTTCGGGCTCCTCAAGCGGGGCGGCTCGGCGGTCTACAGCGTCCAGTTCCCGGACCTAGACGGAACGGGATACCTACTCCGGTCCACGAAGGAAACATCCCGACCCCGAGCCGTTTCGGCCGCCGAGGCGGTCGTGCGGGCCCACTACCAGCCGGCCGAGTCGGCCGCAGCCCGGATGACCTGGGATGACCTCCTGACAGAACTCGAACGGGATCTGCGGGCCGACGGGGCCCGCCCGGCAACAGTGGCGGACTACCCCGACACAATCCGTCAGGCCCGGTCGGCGTCCGACCTGCCGTCCCGGGTCACGGCCCAAGCCGCCCAGCGGTGGTGCAACCAGTACTTGTCCGGCACCTTCACCCGGCAGAAGGGGAAGGATGCCAAGTCGTACACTCGAAGCCCGCGTACCCTCCACGCACGAGTGCGGAAGCTGAGGGCGATGTGGGGGAAGTACGTCATGAAACGACTCCGGGTCGCGACCGCGAACCCGTGGAAGGAGGTGGACCTGCCGCGGATCGACCAGCTGCCGGTTCGCACCCTGACCGCCGATCAGGTCGCGAAGTTCTTCAAGTGGATCGAGGAGCGGTGGCTCGGGTGGGAGTTGCCGACCCTGTTCTGGTCGGTGAAGGCGGTTACCGGCTGCCGCTTGGGGGACTTGTGCTCGCTCCGGACCGAGTCACTGCGGGACGGGAAGTTGACCTTCATGGCGGGAACCGCGAAGGCCCGGCGGCAACGGGTCGCGGTCCTGCCGCCCGATCTGTTCGATGCCCTGAAACGGATCGCCGGCACGCTCTACCTGTGGCAGCGGTACACATCCGAAATCGTGGGATACCTCGTGCGGCGGGATGTGCCGACCCACCGGGTGAACCCGGTGTTCGACCCGCGGCGGCTGTGCTGGTGGGCGAAAGACGAGATCGACGACTTCAACCGGGCCCACCCGGACGAACCGAGGATCAAGTCGCACGACTACCGCAAGAGAGCGGTGACGGAGGCCCACAGGGCGGGGTTGGACGTCGATACGGCGGCCGCGGCCGTCGGGATGTCGGCAGCCACGGCTCGGGGGTACTACCTGGCGATCGACCAGGAGAAGGCGGCGACGATCATGTCGGAGAGGCTGGCCGGCACCCTCCGCCCGCAGCCAAAGCCCGAGGACAGCGGAGCGAGTTCGGGCGAATTGCCGGCCGCGTGACCGGGTTGTGTTCACCCGACTTCACCCGGTTTCACCAGACGCCGAAAAATACTATGCGGGATTCTATGCGTTTGGGGGCACATTCGGACTGCGACCGTGAAACTAAAAACCCCGCAAGTCCTTATTCTTGCGGGGTTTAGTTCAGCGAGGACGACGGGACTCGAAGCCGCAACCACCGGATCGACAGTCCGGCACGGCAACCAAGCCGCTCGCCACGAAAACGCCGGGATCTCCAGGGAAAACCGGCTCTCGTCCGCTGCACTTCGGCCTGCTCTACATCCCACAATTTACCTTGTTTTCGCACCGTTTCTATGTGGTTTTCGGACATTCTCGGACAGCAGCCCAAGATCACCTCGATCAGGGAGCCGCCAGGTTTGCCGCCTCATACATGAACCCGGCGTGGAATGGCACTTCCGTGCCTGAATGCTATACAGTTTCGGTCTTTGTATCGCCCGACTTATTTTGCCCTGTGCTCAGCAATGCGGCCCGTCCGATCGTGCGAGGGCGCGTCATGAGCGGGAAGACTTT